>JAUWJC010000079.1 GCA_030607895.1 Pirellulales bacterium | reverse complement strand
TGTGCCATAGCCAATCTCTGAACCTGATACATTGCAATTTTCATATACTGTATTACCACCTTCAAAAGTACCCTACAACCTTGCAACCTTATAGTAAAGCTTGTCCCCTGTAAGCGATTCCTCCAGCAAGTTCTCGGCGTTGAGTTCTTCAATGTATTTGATAACCTCGTTTCGGTGCATATCGAGCCCGCCGGCAATGTCGTCCATGGAACAGGGACGCCTTCGCAGCATCTGGAGGATATCTTTTCGGCCGGCGGCGAATTCCGCTTGCCGGTGAACGCCGTGGAAGTCCGCGATCAACTCGGCGGGCAAGTGAAAAAGCGACATAAGTTCTGTCAGACGGTGCGACGATACGCCAACAGCATACTTCTCCGTGGGCGGGCGGGTAACGGTGTTAAGTTGGACGCGATCCGGCTTGATGCGGTCGACACACTTCGCCAGCTTGGCGAATTCGTCGGGGACGGCCGTGTAAGCACCGACCACGAAGACTTCCAGCCAATACTTCCCTCGAAACTCGCGACGGAAGTCGATCAAACCATCCAGCATCTGCTCAAAGGGGATTTCCTCATGAGGGCGATTCACGAGGCGAAACATCGATTGGTCACCGGCATCAAGCGATGGGACGACGAGATCGGCGCGCATTAACTGATTGCGAACGTCCTTGTCCCATAACAACGACCCGTTGGTTAGTACGGCCACCGGCACGTCCGTCATCGCTTTGATCCGGTCGATGAGTTCGTCGACCCGCGAGTAAAGGGTGGGTTCGCCGGACCCGCTGAGGGTAACATAGTCCGGCTTGCTGGCTAGCTTTTCCTTGAGTTCCTCAAGAATACCGTCAAGCGGGATCCACTCTTTACGTTCAATCGTTTTGCACGTGGTTCGGCCAAGCTGGCAGTAGATGCAATCGTAGGAACAAGTCTTGAAGGGGACGAGGTCCACGCCGAGCGATCGACCCAGCCGCCGTGAAGGGACGGGGCCGAATATCTGGTTGGTCATGATATATCCTGGTACTGCCGGTCTTTTCAAGACTCCGGCATCTTGTCGCCAGCGTGTGAGATTGCCGAAGCGACGAGTTCAGCGACCCGTTTTCCGGAAAGAAGCATCCCGCCGAAAATCGGTCCCATGCGAGGGCCACCCAACGTTGCGCAAACACTCATCCCGGCAACCCAGAGTCCCGGAAAAACCTCTCCGGCCTTCTCGATCACGAAGGCTTCGCCCGAGGAAGCGTCCATTGGGCCCTCACCAGGCCGAGCCGCAACCGCGGAATCCGTCAACAGCCGGCGCTTCTGCAGAGTCTCGACCACCGCCGCCTCGTGGCCCGTGGCATCGACCACGGCCTTTGCGGAAAACACGATGGGGTCAACTGGAAGCTTCCCCGCAATCGTTGCACGGTTTACCACGACGCCGGTGACGCGCCGGCCGTGGACACATACATCCTCGACGGCCATGAGGTTGAAACGGGCCGCCCCCGCCTGAATGGCCTTCAAACAAAGACCGGCGGCCAACTCGATCGCGTCGGTAGCATACAGATTATTGCGACGGAGTTCGTATTTGACGCCGACGTCATCCAGTAAGGGTAAGGCATCCTCCTGGATGACGGCTTGGCTCATTCCCATGCCACCGCCCCAGATGCCTCCGCCGGGCGAAAGCCGCTTTTCCAACAAGGTTACCTTGACGCCTTCCCGCGCGAGATGAATTGCCGCCATCATGCCCGACGGTCCGGCGCCAACGATAAGCACGTCACTTACGATTCGGTCCAGAAGCCTCTCGTGATACGTGCATAGGATCGTTTTGGAGATTTCTGTTTCTTCGAGTTTGTTCATTCGGGTACCATTACTACTAACCTCAAACATCGTTAAGTTTTTGACAAAGTTCTCTGATCGGGGGCCGGGGACCAGGGGTCAGGGGCCAGTATTTTGAGAGTACCTTGACGTCGGAATCCTGACCCCTGGCCCCTGACCCCTAATCCCTGGCCCCTCTTCATTTTCTTTTCAGCCACCATGGCACGGTGGCGTTGGGGGCAACGTCGAATCTCGGCACGTGGGGCTTGATATCCAGCACCGCCGTGTCGGCAAAGGCGTCGATCCCGGCAATTTCGACGATATTATCTCTCACGGAAATGATCTTGCAAAGCGTCATGCCGATCAGATTAGGGCGAAACGGCGACCGGGTGGCAAATACGCCGGTCAGCGGATGGGCCATGTTTCCGGGAGGACTGGGATGGATCTGCAAGATCGCTCGTTTCTCGGGCGTGTCGTTGCGGTCGAACCACCAGTAGACATAGATGTGTGAGAACCCGTCCAAGCCGAGCAGTCCCGCTTGATATTTCTTATCCAGTACGATTTTGGTTTTGCCGTCCGCTTTGGTGATTTTGCCGATTGGGTAAAGCATGAATGGTCCAACTGTCTGTTGTTCCGTATCGGCGCCCAGGATCGGTTCAGCACCCCAAGTACCGAGAAAGGGAATCACCACCAAGAAGAGAAAAACGCGTATTGTCATCTTTTGTCTCCTTCAGTGATCACAAACAAGATCTCCCGTTGTCAATTTCCCCTCCAGAAAATCCGAGACGATTTGTGCAGGCGTTTTGGGTGGTATGTTCAGTACCACGGCAATCCCCTCCTGCTGGAAAAACGCTCGGGCCATTTTGCCCATTTCACCTGTCAGGACAACGTCGATACCCAACTGGTGCAGGCGGAGAGGAAGTTGACCCGGCTCATGCGGCGGTGCCTCGTGAATGGACTCATACAGAACTCTCTTGCCATGCCGGTCCACTTGAAAAATCGCTACCTTGTCGCACTTCCCGAGCATCCGCGCCGGACTGCCCTTGGTCAGGGGAATCGCGATCATCAAATGACGATGTTGCTGATTCACGATTGGCACCATCAATTTCGGGCTTCACTCGCCGGCTTCACTCGGTATGGGCAAGGATCGAGTCGACAACGTCGGAAAACGCCTTGGCTGCCGGTGACAAAGGGCCTTCGCTCGGTAGCGGCCTTCCGCTATCGCCGGTCATAACGACCTCGACGTCGATGGGTACTTGCCCCAGAAACGGAACGTCCATTTCCAGGGCCAACGCCATGCCGCCACCACGCTTGAACAGATCGGTCCTCTCCCCGCATTTTGGGCAGACAAAACCGCTCATGTTCTCCAGGATACCGACAATCGGTAGCGACAAAGTATTGCAGAAAGAAACACAGCGACGCACGTCGGCGATAGCCACGTCTTGCGGCGTGGTGACGATCACCGCGCCTGCCGGGGAGCCTACAAGCTGGGCCACCGAGAGCGGTTCATCGCCGGTTCCGGGCGGGGAATCGACCACAAGGTAATCGAGTTGCCCCCAGACCACGTCCTTGAGGAACTGGCGGATCAGATGGTATTTCCTTGGACCTCGCCATATTACGGGGTCTTTGCCGCTGGAGAGCAAAAAACCAATCGACATTACGGACAGATTGTCGCTCACCTTGACCGGTATGATTTCTTCGCCGCCGATCTGTACGCCGCGGTCCTCCAGCCCCATCAACTTGGGAATACTCGGTCCGTGGACGTCGATATCCAGCAGCCCGACGCGCTTTCCAGCCCGGGCTAAAGATGACGCCAGGTTGGCGGCGACGGTACTCTTTCCCACGCCGCCTTTGCCCGACAGAACGAGCAGTTTGTGACGTATCTCCGCCATGCGTCCTTGGAGCGCCTGCTCCTCGATTGCCATTTGGGCTTCATCCTTTTGGGATGTTTTGGAATTGGGAGTTGATTGATTTGTCGTACTCATCGTGTGTTCTCGTTCATTAGGAGGACTACTCCCGTCCAAAGTTCCTTGATGTCCGTGGCAACTCCGTTCTCGCGGTATTCCACGACCGATTTCTTCGCGATTTGTGCTTCGGTTACGGCCCGGTCGTATCGAACGTTTCCAGCCATGCTCAGACCTTTCCGAGAAGCCAGCCTTTCGATTTCCAAGCTGATATCCTTGTTCAAATCCCACTTGTTAACGCAGACGAGCGTTTCGATCCCGAAATGCTTCGTCAAATCCGCCACGCGCCCGAGATCGTGTAGACCGCTCAACGTGGGCTCCGTTACAACCAGGACCAGGTCGGCTCCACTGATGGAAGCGATTACCGGGCAACCGATTCCCGGCGATCCGTCGATGATCACCAGATCGAGATTTCGCTGCTCGGCGAGCTTCTTTGCTTCGGTGCGCACGATACTGACGAGCTTGCCGGAGTTTTCCTGGGCAACACCCAGCCTGGCGTGAACCATGGGACCGCAACGCGTGTCGGAGACGAACCACTCGCCGTTGACGACGGGAGCGAACTCGATGGCATTTTCCGCACAGAAATATGCGCACACACCACAGCCTTCGCAGGCGATCGGGTCAACGCGGTAGGTTTTGGCGACGCGGCCGTTGCCCGGCCCATCGTAGAAGATGGCGTCGAAGCGGCAGACCTCCTCGCATTTCCCGCAAGCAGTGCAATGCCCCGGCATGATCCTTGCCTGGGAACCGCCGGAGAACTGGTTGCGCCGGACAATCCTCGGCTCGAGAACCAGGTGCAGATCTGCCGCGTCGACATCGCAGTCGGCCAATACGGTGTTCTTGGCCAGGACGGCAAACGAAGCGACAATGGAGGTCTTGCCCGTTCCGCCTTTGCCGCTGATAACCACGATTTCTTTCATCGGATTGGACTCACGTGTTGCGTGTTGATTCTTTTCTGGTAACCGTTCACGGCATGGAATACTGGGTTTAGCCGGCGGGCTTGCCCGCCGCTGGTTCGTTCACGGCGGACAAGTCCGCCGGCTAAACGGCACTCGTTGCCGTGACGGCCTTCAACAGCGCGGCAAATATCGTTTGGTATTCCGGCAGGGCATCGCAGGCCATTACGCCTCGCGAATACGCCTCGGCAAGTTTTCGATCGTCGGGGATCTCCCGCAGAAGCGGAATCCGCTGGGCCGTGCAATACGCATGGATTTCCCTTCCGCCCAGGCTCGCCCGATTAAGGACAACGCCCAACGGGAGTTTCAACGCCCGGACCATCTCCACGGCGAGTTTCAAGTCGTGAAAACCGAAGGGCGTCGGTTCGGTCACGAGAAGGACGAAGTCCGCTCCCCGAACCGCCTCGATGACCGGGCAGGAAGTACCCGGCGGTGCGTCGACGATAGTAAGATCCTCTTCGAATCCAGTCGACTTGACCGCCCTGATCAGCGGAGGACTCATTGCCTCGCCAACATTCAGCAGCCCGTGCGCGAACTGGATGGTTCCGGCCTGCCCCGTTTCCAACATGCCGATCTGCCGAGAGACCTCGGTAATCGCGTCTTCGGGACATACAAGCAAGCAGCCGCCGCAGGCGTGGCAAAGCTCGGGGTATGTCAATACCTTCTTTCCAACGCGGACGATCGCGCTATACTGGCAGATGTCCCCGCACTTGCCGCAAAGCGTGCACTTCTCGGCATCGACCTGGGGGATCAGGTTTCCCACGGGTTTCCGGTCCGTGATTTCCGGTTTTAGGAAAATGTGGCCGTTGGGTTCCTCTACGTCGCAATCGAGGTAGGCGACCTTCCGGCCGTTATGTGAGGCAACCCAGGCAAGGTTCGTGGCAACCGTTGTCTTGCCCGTGCCGCCCTTGCCGCTGGCAATCGCAATTTGCATTTATTCAATCTTCCTTTCCCAGTTGGCGGATTCGCTCCTGCAATTGCTGCATTTGTTGAGCCATGAGTTCGGCCTGTTGTTTCAGCGAGTTGAGTTCCTCTTGTTTGCTGACTTGTTGGGGTGGTTGAGGGGTTGGAGCAGCGCCCGGCTCCGGTGTTGCGCCACCCATACCGCGTCCCATCCCCACCCCTCGCCCCATTCCGCGACCCATACCGCGACCACGCCCCATGCCCATACCTCGCCCCATACCCATACCTTGTCCGCCGCCACCCATTCCGCCACCCATGCCTTGTCCGCCGCCGCGACCGGTCCCAGCCGGCTGGTTCGCTACCGGGGGTTGCGGGGTTGGCTCGGTTTGGTTTTGGCTAGAGCCGGCCTGGGTGCCAAAATGGCTTGCCACGTTGGGTGCATCGGCCGCCTGGGGTCGATTTGCCTTGAACTGTTCCACAACGTCGCGTACCACTCCCGAACATCCAACGATTATTTCAATCCCAACTGCCGAAAGGGTCTGATATGCATTGGGACCACAGTTGCCCGTCAACACGCACTGTACGCCTTTTTCGGCCATCAGTTGTGAAGACTGGATGCCGGCGCCGCTGCCCAGCACCACGCTGGGGTTTTCCACGGCCTCGAAGTCCAAAGTGTCCGTGTCAACGATCAAAAAGTAGGGGCAACGGCCAAAACGGGGGTCGACGGCCGCATCCAACGAAGGCTGTTGCGCGGTAATAGCTATCTTCATGTCTTCCTCTTTGAAAAGAAGTCTACTGGTTCCATGTACTTTGCGATGTTCATAGAAAAATTACGCAGAGAAATTGCACGGTGCCGGAACTGGGCTCCACTACCTCCGCCCCCGACCTCTTCCGCGACCAAACCCGCGGCCGAATCCTCGGCCGAATCCTCGGCCGAATCCTCGACCCCAGGCTGACAGGTATCCCGCTCGATAGCCAAAAGGCATCCCAGCCGCACCGTAAGGGACCGGACCATAGGCTGCGGGAACCCCCCCATAACCTCCTCCGGACCAAACCGCTGGACCGGCAACAGGATTCATGTAGCCGGGTACCGGGAAACCGGCGCAGTATCCCGCGGCACGGCCTGTCATTGGGCCCATTCCAGCAGGGCCCGTCCTATCTCCACCAGGCATGGTAATTCTCCTTACTCGATAGGGTCATTCTCTGGTCATTGCCGCCCCACATTTTGGACAGCTCCTCTGATTGCATGGCTGGCCGGCGACATGCGTTACCTTATGGCCACACTTCGGACAGACGCAATTTCCGCCCGACCCCGCGGCAAACGGGCCGCCCATGCGACCGCGTCCGCGTTGTCCGCCTTCCGGCGGGCCAGTGCCATCACGAATTGGCATGACGATCACCTCCGATCATGGTTTTGCGTGTGAATTACCGTTTCCTGTTCAAACGGCGTTATCTATTCAGATTCCATTGAAGTCCGGACATTCTGACGTTACAGCTACCTTCACGTCACATCTGCTCACATCCCAAATCCTGCGGGGCCATGAGAACGGCCGCCGCGAAACCGCCGTCGACGTCCGCAACAATCGGGAACCAGGAAAGCTTGTTCTGTCCAACATCAACCACCCGGCAACATCGAAGACCGGCGATATTCTGCCCTCGGCAATTGGAATGGCCATTCTCATGGTCGGTTAAGTAACGCAAAGGCCGTGCCCAATTAAGCCGGGCGGCCTTCTTGAGACGCAACCTCTTTTGCATAAGTACCTTATGTCGATTGATCCTGATACTTAGCCAGGCCCATGGCATTGCATTTTTGCAATCCATGATAGCATTTCGGACACGCGTAATGCAACTCTGAAAATCCCGGCTCGGCAAGCACGGGACATACTGGATTGGTAACCAGCCGTCGGGTCCGGCGATTCTGACCTTGTCGTTCGGATTGCCCACCGAGGACCAGAACGTTCGTGCCGCAAGCCTACCTTTCGACCTCCGTCATTGGGACCAATGCCAAAGATGCAAAAATCGCGTAGTTGCAGGAGCAGCCGTGGGCGTAGTTGGGAGAGTTCAATAGTCCGCCGGCCGCGATCAGGCTGTTCGTGCAGCCGGAGCGGACGCCGCGCAAGTACGTCTGGCGACAGGTCGCAAAGTCGAAATAGGAGACATGGGCGTCGCGGATCAAGGCCACGTACTGGCCGGCCATGCCACGGCCGCAGCCTCGCACCCCGCCCCACAATTGCCCGGGCAGTCGGGAACCCGTCCGCGGATCATACATTTTCCCACCACGTTGCGTAATCAGCCGATCGGGATGGAGTATCGGCCCGCCAGTGCCGGGACGAGCTATGTAAGGCCAATCGAAATAGCTGCCCTTGATTGCTTTGTCCCACAATAAGGAACCGTCTTTACCGACATACGCACTGACGGTTTTGTAGGCCGTCAGTAGAATATCATTGGCTTCCGAATAGCCCAGCCACAAGGATCGCAAGGGCTTTTCTTTGTCGCGTTTGAGCTTCATGGCCACCTGCCAGAGTTGCTTGCCGCTGGAGGCGTCCAGCGCCACGAGGCTACCTTCAGGCTTGGTCACCTTGCCTCTGCGATCCGGCAGTGAGGCGTCCGCGCAGAAGACCCTTCCGCCACCGGCAGCCAGTCCGACGAGTCCCTTGCGGGCCTGGTACTTCCATTTGACGTCTCCGCTTTTGCGATCCATGCAGAACAGGACCTTCCCCGCCATGCCGAGCAGGGAGTTGTTAAGGATTCGGACCTCTCGCCAAGAGGCACCTTCCACGGGACTGTTGATCTCGGAGAGCGTCGAGCCGTTGGCGGCGTCAATGCGAAAGCAGGTCTTGCCCGAAAGCAGGTAGACGCTATCCTCGGCGACAACGTATTTGAAACGGCCGCGGCCTGTTGAGTCCGGACTCATGCCGGGCAGCAAGCTGCTCCAGAGGTGGCGGCCGGTGTAGATGTCTACCGCATGGAGATTGGGCGAGACCTGGAAAAACATCCGCCCGCCGGCAACCAGCGGCGTCGGCGCACAGAAATGCGTGTAGTCCCATTCTGGAAAGAGCATATCCACCGCGCCGCCGAACCACAATATGCCAAACGGCGGTTTGACCAGCTTATCGCGGGATACCAAGCTATTGCCGGCATCGCCGTTTTCGTGGGTCCAATCGGCCGAGCCGGCCAGGGCGCCAACCCGGCTGAGCAATGCGAACTGGCCCGCTCGCTTCAACTCGGCGCCGCCAAGCCCAGCCGCCTTCACGGAACCGGCAAGAGCGTCTTGTTGTTCCGCCGCCACCGGCAGACAGGCCACGCCCCCGTAGGGACGAAGCGAGCGGAAGACCTGCTTGACGAACTTCTCGCCGCGGTCCAGCCCCGCGGCGGCCGAGTCTTCCGAGACGATCAAGCTGGCAATGTACGGTGGAAACGGATAGGTGAGCGGGTCGCCTTGATCGACGGCAATTCGCCTGCCGTACAAGCCGGCTTTGTCGAACGTCCCGCGGAGCTTCCGCACCTTCGCGGCATCCGGATCGACGACGATGACGTGCAGTTCCGATTGCCGGACCAACTCGGCCGCCAACCGTCCGGAGCCGGCACCCAGCACAAGGCAGTATCCTTTCTTCGCCCCCGTCGCCTTGAGAATGTCCTTCGCCACGTGCGTCCAGTTGTCGGCCACGGGTGCCGGCTTTTGGTCCGCCATTACGTACGTCTTGGGCTCGGCCTTCTTCGGGCCGAAGGCATGGATGCTGCCCTCCCGAGTCACCACAAACAACTTCCCGTCGGCGGCGAGCATTCTCGAAGGCGTACCCCGGATGTCGGCCTTCCACGAGACTTTCGGCGAGCCGAAAAAGGGGTCAGAACTCTTTTTCGTCTGTTCCTTGGTTGAGGTTGCGGGGCCGGTTTCGTCGGAAAAAGAGTTCTGACCCCTTTTTCGTCCAGGGATGTCGATGGCTGCCACCGTGCCGTCGCCGCCGCAGTAAAGCCGCGGCCCTGACTTGATGTGGACTTTCAGTTTACTCGGCAGGCTCCAAAGCTCCCGGAAAGCTGCCACCTTCCACTCGTAGGTCCTCCACCTGAAAATCGGGTTCCTTGACCAACCGTTCATCCACTCGTGGCCTTTCTCGGCCTTCCAGTCCTTTAACTCGGGGGCCTTGGTGATATCCCAGGCCACTACGCGGTCGTAGCCGACGCCGGCCGGCCGGTAACCGCGGGCTTTGTTGACGGGTCGTGAATAGTAGACCGACTTGGCGGTAAGGACCATTTCGCGGAACTCGCCCAATTCCTTGCGATTGGCCGGATCGATCTGGAGTCGGATGCCGGAGGCTAAATCGTACACGTCCCCACTTTGGAAGAAGTGCTTTCCGATACCCGAAAGATACCAAGATCCCTTTTCTAGGTTGATACGCCCGCCCCATGACGAGCAGTACGGCTCGCGCTTGCCGGAGTTGCGGTCCATGATCCCGGGCATCGCCCGACCGTTAGGAACGAACAGCTTATCGCGGATCAGCGCAAAGTAGCCCTGCGGCGACAGGCCGCCTTCCGGTCGCGATTCTGGTTTCATGCCGTGGTCCAGTTGGGCGTGCTCGATGCGGCCGCTGTCCTTGTTTGACCAGACCGGTTTGCCCGTCTCCGCATCCAGTGCGTAGATGTACACACCGTCGAACGGCCAGATGCCCGCCGCGAAGTATATCTTTCCGTCAGCCAGCACAGGCCCGCCGCGGGCCGGCCAGAGCGAAATCAGCCGATCGTTGCCCAGCACCTTGCGATCCTTCCGGTCGGAGGGCAGCCCGCGAAACTTCCAAAGCAACCGGCCGTCGGCGGCATTCAGACAGTAAAGGTGACCGTCGTCCGAAACGAAATAAACCTTGCCGCCATGGGCCACGGGTGCGAACCGCACGGGACCGTCCGTGTAGAACTTCCACCGCTCGGCACCCGTGTCGGTATCCACCGCGGTGACGCTGTCGGTCACCATGGAAGGCACGAACATGCTCTTGCCCATCACCACCGGCTCGTACGAGACATCGAAGCAAAGCCGGGGATATTTGGGCCAGGCCGGCTGCGGCGGCGGCAGGCGGCGGACCCACTGAAGATGCAGTTCGGCCGCAAGCTCCTCAGGCGAGGCCGCCGTTCGCCCCGCGTCGTACCGCCACTGCGGCCAGTCCGCGGCAAAGGCGGATATTCCAGCAAACCAAGTGACACAAACCAACAGCAGGCCTATCAAGGCCTTTTCGGAAGCGATTCTCAATTCTCTGTTCATCACAAACTCTCCTTTCGGTCCTTTCTGATTCCGCATGGTTGTCCCCTTTGTCCATAGTCTACCAGAGCCGGGGAGAAAAAGGGACCAGGTTTAATTTATGCGAAGCACCCTTCGGGCCGTTCCGGTAAATTAAACATTAAACCTGGTCCCTTTTTCTCCTCTGCTGCTACCGCGAAGCGGTTACACAGCAAAGCCCAGGGTCGCGCGGCCCACCCTGGGTTGCGACGCCGTCTCATCTCGCCCAAACCCCGAAGGGGTTTCACAACGTGCCGTTTTCCCCGGGTGGCCAGCAGGATTTGTAAAACCCCTTGGGGGTTTGGGACGTGTTTTGTGGCTTTTGACTCCCCAGAATACCAATATTGGTTCATGTCCCCGGAATCCTCCACGGAATCCTCAGAAGAAATGAGGGCGGGAAAGAGCCGAAAACGACAAGAGTTGCGCCGGGTGGCCAAGCAGGTAGGTTATGCTTCAGCATATCGCCTTGCCAGTGCGGTTCTTCGGCGAACCTCGGCGGTTTGGCAAGACGTTGCCGATTGGAGATATGCTGCTTGACTCGACTATTGACTAACGCCGGCCTGCCCCCAAGCGTTCCCCTTTGGTCAAGCACCGGTGATTACAGTAGCTCTTGGTACTTGTCAATATCAAAAAGAAGTGGTTTGCTCGTATGTTCTTTCCCCAATCCATCAGCA
>JAUWJC010000245.1 GCA_030607895.1 Pirellulales bacterium | reverse complement strand
GGATTGACCGCCGCGGTGTTGGGTAGGGCCGAAAAAGGGACCACGTTTAATTTTTTCGAAGCACCCGCCGGGCCGTTGGGGCAAATTAAACCTGGTCCCTTTTTCGGCTGCCGATTCCTCGCCGTCTACACCGTGCTGATGACCGTGATCTATTCCGCGTTGCCATACAAGACACCGTGGTGTGCCCTGGGGTTCTACCACGGCATGATCCTGTTGGCCGGCGTTGGCGCGGCGGTTCTGATTCGCGCGGCCCCGTCGCGTTTGTTGAAAGCCGCGGCGGTCGTGCTGGTGGTGGCGGCAATCGGTTACCTGGCATGGCAGGCGCGGCGGGCAAGCTTTATGGAGTATGAGGACCCGAACAATCCATACGTGTACGCACATACCACCAGTGACGTGCCGCTGCTTGCCCAGCGTGTCGAGCAAATCGCCGCGGCTCATCCGGACGCCCAGGCGATGCACATCCAAGTGATCTGTCCGGACGACGACCATTGGCCGCTGCCCTGGTATTTGCGGCGTTTCACTCGCGTCGACTGGTACAGCCAGGTTGCCGACGGGCCGGCCGCGCCGCTAATCATCACCCAACCCCGGATGGAACCGGCTCTGCTCAAAAGGCTCTTCGAGATGCCGCCGTCGGGGCAGCGCCGGCTGTACGTGCCGTTGCCCGCGGAGCAAGAGCAGCGAGACTGGCAACTCCGCCCGGGAGTTCCGTTGCGAGTCTACGTGCGGCTCGACCTGTGGGAGGCGTACAAGAAGTGACGGGTTACAACTCATCCCTCGTCCCTCATCCCTCATCCCTCATCCTTCGCCTCAGACGCCACAACCCGAGAAGGATTTTGCCCAACTCGCCAGTCAAGCTCGAATGGCCGCCGGGAACGTCGGACCAGCTTATGGGCACTTCAACAACCCGGTAGCCAAGCCGGTCGGCCAAGGCGAGGAGTTCCAAATCGAACAGATATCCCGACTCCCGCCCCAGAGCGAATAACTCCCGGCCTGCCTCGCGGCGGAACATCTTGAAGCCGCACTGAGTGTCGCGAATGGAAATCCGCAGCCACCACCCGGCGAAGCCTGCAAACAGCCGGCCGAGTAGCCCACGGGTCCAGGTTCGACGCCGGGTTACGTCCGCCGCCCGAAGGAGGCGGGAGCCCACGGCCACTTCGGCGCCGGCTCGAACTGCTTCGGACAGCCGGGCCTCCTGGTCGATGGGGGTCGCGCCGTCGGCGTCGGCAAACAGCAACAACTCTCCGCGTGCTTCCAGCATCCCCGTGCGGACGGCCGCTCCTTTTCCCAGGTTGGCCGGGTGCCGCATCACGGCCAACTCGGGCCAGTCGGCCGCAAGCCGCCTAAGAACGTCTCCGAGGCCGTCCCGACTGCCGTCGTCGACGACAATTACCTCGCAGCAACCCGGGTACTGCTTGTCGAGGTGCCGGCGAACCAACGCCAAATAGGGAGGCAGCCGACGGGCCTCGTTGTAAGCCGGTACGATCAGCGATAGTGCAATATTCACTTGCGAATGGCCTTCACTTCGAAGGCAGTGGATTACCCACCACGTCCAGCGGCTCTTCGATGCGGACTTTGTTCGCACCGGCCAGATCGATCAAGTCGGGAAGGTCGAAGTGCTTCAAGACTCCATGAACGACACCCGCCGCCTGATTCAGATTCTCCGGTGTGCGTACGATGTCCGCCCAGGACGCGATCATGTTTCGCAACCGCACCGAAGCGAACCGCTCCGCATCGAGGGCCGCCGCATGCAGCGCCGGGATGGCAGCCTCGCCGATCGCGACCAAATGCAGCTCGTTTTCCCGATCGTTTGTGGTTTTGTACCGTGCAAGAAACCGGGCCCATGCCTCCACGTCGTCCGTGCGCATCCCAACGTAGGAACGGCCGATTAGATACGCTAGAAAGATTTCCTGAACGTCCCTGCCAAAGCGGCCGCGTCCGTAATCACGTTTGTCGTGCCCCGTTTCCGTTTCGCCGATGCCGCGCAGTTCGGCGGCCAGTACGATCTGGCCTTGCTTCACGAGCAATTCGATCGGACCGCCCGGCGCGGCGTCGACCTTCATACTTTCGCCATGCAGATAGAGGCAGGCCTGCCCGTTCGGCTTTGCCGGAATGAAGGCCAGCGCGGGCAACTGAATGCCCGTTTCCGGAATCAGGACCAGTTTTTCGATCGTGTAGCCGTCGCGCTGAATTTTGCCGACGGCACTACAGGCCGGCTTCTCACCCCGTTCGTCTTTGCTGTCGTCCTTTTGAGTAACGGTCCGGCAACCCGCTGCACAGCCGATCGTCTTTCGCACCAGATCGCGCCGCTGGGCAGCGGTCAGCTTTCGCCACTCGGCGGTCCGTTTTTCACGTAGCCGTTTTTCGATCTCCGCGTTCAACTGGAACACCGATTTTTCGCCCGGCATCAGCAGCACTTGGCCTTCGGTCGTGCATTGAAGCTCCTTATTGGTCCAGTCGCCGTCGCTGAGTTTCCAGATTGTCTTGTCGTCCAGCGGTTCGGGCAGCTTATCGACTTCGCGGACGACATCCTCGATACCCAACAGCCAGCGGCGCATCCACTGGACGGCCGCTTCACGCGTCTGGATCGTGAAACCATGCGGCGCGTCCGCCTCGATCAGTTCCACGCGTTCCGGGTATCTCAGCCGAGTGTAAAATCGCTTGGCCTCACGGAAGAGGGGCCACGTGCCTTCGATTGGGAACGTCTTGTCTCGCGTTGAGGCGCAGATGAGCGTCGGCTTGGGCGCGCGCATGATGACGTAATCCGCTTCATCCATGCCGAAGGCGACCTGACCGAAGATATTCTGCTCGGCGTCCTGCGCCCCTTTCGTATCGATCAGTCGCCGGTACGTCATGAGGAACCCTCCGGGTGCGGCTGCGACGATGCGGTCGTCCAGCGCCATCAGATACGCGGTCAACGTGCCGCCGCCGGAATTTCCCGTGCAGCCGATTTTGTCCGCGATAATGTCGTCGCGACTTTGCAGGTAATCGATCGCCCGCATCCCGTCCCAGATACGGTATTGGGCCAAGTTCGACCCCAGCAGAATGCAACCCAACCCGGCCGTGGTGTGTTCAACGGTGCATACGTATTGGACTCGCGGATGAGGCACTTCCAGCCACTTTGCCGTGCGGAAGTGAGTGTGGTCTTTTTCGTAATCGAGCATTTGATATCGCTCGCCCTGACTGATCGGGTCATAGCAAAGCGCCGCTATGCCGTGTTTCGCCAGCAGAATGGAAATCCGCTGGTATTGGCCGGCCGCTTTTCCGTTGTGACTGTGACCGCAGGGGACCAGTACGGCGGGGTAGGGCGGCTTTGTCTTGGGCAGGTAGAGATTCGCCGTGACGTGATGCTTCGGCCGGCTTTCGAAGATCACCTTCTCCACGCGGTAGCCCTTGCCTTCCAGCCGCCCGACGATTCTCGCGCCGAGCGGCGTGCGCTGCGGAAACCCGTCAAGCTGTCGAACGAAGAACTCGCGCCGCTCCGTTTGCCACTTCTCGCAGTCCGCCCGAGTCTTCACGGCCTCGTACGCCTCGAGGCGTCGGTCCACATGCCGGTAGAACTCCTGCTTCAGGTAAACCTCGAACTGTTTTCCCGGCGGGATGCCGTCGGGCGTTTCAGTCAGCACGGTCAAATTTTCGGCAAACGCGACGGTGCCGACAGTCAGGAAAAATGCGCTAGTCAGAATCTGTCTCATCCGATTGGCCTTTGTCAGTTAAGGGGGCGCGACTCTTTGTTGGCCGTTGCTCCGAGCCGCCGGTAGAGTTCATGCACTTTGGAGACAATGCGTTCTTCCAGCGTGGGTTTCCAGGGACAGCACTTGGCTTCGTAGCCGCCTTCATCGAGAACCCGTTTGCTGGCGATGTAATCGTCGTAGACGTTCGAGTAGCCCGCGACCCAGATGGCGGGACCACCCGGCTTGGTGAGTTCGCGCTTCAGACGCAACGAGTAATCCACGACGACTTCGTTACCCAGCGCGATAATAGAAAGATCGTTGCCGAATCGAACGATCTGCACCGGGTAAGGGAAGTCGGGGCGGTCCGGTTTGACGGATTCCAAAGCGACGGTTTCCAGCACAAAGCGGAGCGGACCGTCGAGAGGCCGTTGATGAAGCAGAGTCTTCTGATTGACTTCCAACGCCGCTTCGACGGCCGTGGCCAGCGAGCGGCCGTGCTTTTGAGCGTACTCCAACTCGCTACGTGGATACGGATTCTGGTCGGCGCCGCACCCCGTCATGAAGAGCGCGGTCACGCCCGGATGGTCTTTCTCGAAGTACTCCTGCGCGTATCCGGCGTAGTCGCCCAGCCATCTCAGAAAGCCCATGTTCGTGTTATGGCAGGCATATCCAAACAACACGGCGCGGAGTTCGCCATTGGGAGCGTCGACACGGAGAACGGGGACCGTATGATCGACCGGCCCGGCGGGGTTGGGGTGGCTCCTGTAGCCGGTTTTCGTCGGCGTGCGGCGATTCATGGCGAACCCGCAACGGGCGTAGCAGTAGCTGAGCGACGTTGGTTCGAGCCGCTTGAGCGCCTGGCCCACGAGGCCGCCCAGAGTCCCGGTCACCGAATCGAAGTAGTCTTTGGCCTCGTCGCGCCCGTAAGCCGGTCCGCAGTGCGTGTGGGACGCGTTCATCAGGAGGGCCTGCGGCGGTAG
This sequence comes from Pirellulales bacterium, assembly GCA_030607895.1. Classification (GTDB taxonomy): domain Bacteria; phylum Planctomycetota; class Planctomycetia; order Pirellulales; family Thermoguttaceae; genus JAUWJC01. The sequence goes on along the minus strand of JAUWJC010000245.1, from coordinate 1,946 downwards.
CTGGTATTTCTTCTGCACTTGTTCGGCAACGGCCGTTCGGAGTCGTTCAATTACTCCGATAAGGTCCATGGTAAGGATCACCACCCGGTTGCCTTCCCGGTCTTCGATGGCAAGCGCTTTGGCAAACAGCTCTTGCTCGGTGCCTTCGGCGGGGTCTTTTCGTCCCCCGTACCCGGCCATCCGCAACGGGCGTTTGGGTGTAATGATGGTGGATGCGGCGCCGGCTTTCCATTCAGGAGCCTGCTTGTTGGGATCTTCGCCAGCGTGAACAGGGAAGGCCGGAATTAGTGCGAGCAACAGACAAACTGCCGTGTTCTTCATAACGATGCTCCAAAATGTGGTTCTTCTGGTGATACCGTGGCCCCTGCTACTTGCCAATGCAATACAAGCACTTGTCGCTCCGCAGCAGTAACCGCCCGCCCGCAATTGCGGGCGTGGCATTGAACACGCTTTCGTCGTCCAGGTGATTACGGGCAAGTTTCTTGAATTCCGGAGACAACGCCAGCACGACCGTGCCGTCAAGGCGAGTGACGCCGTAGAGCCTCCCGTCGACGGCCACCAGCGAAGCGTATATTTTGTCGCCGCCGCCGCCGGATATGCGCAATCGCTCGCGGTAGACGGTCTCGCCCGTTTCCGCCGCCACGCAGTGGGCGAACCCCAGGTGGTCCATGGCGTAGAGGTACCCATCGTGATAGACGGGCGTGCTGACGCGGGTGGTCCACCTCTCTTTCTTCCACAGCACGTGCGAGTCGGTAATGTTGCCTCGGCCGCCGGTGCGGATGGCCAATATCATCGCTCTCATCCGGCTGTTGATCGCGTACACGATCCCGTCATGGGCAATTACGGATGGGCAGATGTAGTCGGACGCCTTCTCGCAGAACCAGAGCTTTTTGCCGGTGGCCGGGTCGAACCCCAGGACCTTGAACCGTTCGACGACCACCAGTTCCTGGCCGCCGTCGGCGAGCGAGACAACCAGGGGCGTGCTCCACGAGTCGACGATCCCGTCCACCCGCCACGCTTCCTTGCCGGTTGTTTTGTCCAAGGCCCTGATCGACTGGCTTTCGACACTAGCATTAACAATCAGCAGGTTTTTGTAGAGTATGGGCGAGGCCCCGGAACCCCAGTTGTGCTTGTCCACTCCGGAACCGACGCTGGTTTGCCAGAGCAGTTCGCCGTCGAGGCCGTACTTCAGCACGCCCGACTTGCCGAAAAAGACGTACACTGCCTGCCCGTCGGTGACGGGTGTGGCGGAGGCGTAGCCGTGCAACTCGACGCGCGCACCGGCGTAGGGCGTTTCGGGCAGTTGGGGCTTGCTTCTCTTGTCCCAGAGAATCCTGCCCGAGGACCCGTCGACGCACAAGGTGTGCAACACGAGTTGGTCCTGTTCACCCGGTTGCTCCGCGTCGAAGCCGTACCCGCCGTAGCAGGTCAAGAATATCTTGTCGCCCAGCGTGATCGGGCTGGAACTTCCGAAACCCGGCAGCGGTGTCTTCCAGACAATGTTTTCGGTAGCGCTCCAGGTCTTCGGTAGTCCCTTCTCGTCGGACACGCCCGATCCGTCCGGACCGCGAAACCGGGGCCAATCGGCTCCGGCAAACAACGCAACAAACAAGACGGCACTGGCTACTTGATAATGCATGGTACTACTCTCCGAGGAATCAATGGCGGGAACGGTGGAACAGGTGGGTCTGAAGGCGTTCAGGCAAGACGCGATTGACTGCGACTCTAGCCTGGATTATACGTCCACGCATCGTGCTTGTCGATCGCCTCCAGCCGCTGAAGTCGGGAGGGGAAAAAGGGACCAGGTTTAATTCGTGCGAAGCACCCTTCGGGCCGCGGGCGGCAAATTAAACCTGGTCCCTTTTCCCCTCTCGGACAACGGCGAAACGGATGTGTTGCTACCTCACGCTTGGTTTATCCGGGCCCGGGAAATCGTCGGGGATATC
>JAUWJC010000280.1 GCA_030607895.1 Pirellulales bacterium | reverse complement strand
GCCGCTGAAAACAGCGCTTTTTTGCGGGGGTTCGGGCTGATAGCTGACCGCTGATAGCTGACAGCTCACAGCAGCCCACGTTGCATTACTTATGCGATGAGCCATAGTTGCCGCTGAGTTCGGCATCAAGTAGGTGGATTGCTATTGCAAAGGAGGCGCTTTTCCCCAGGATTTGCGGTGTTTTCTACAAACCCTGCTCCAGAGGAAAAGACGCCTCCATGACGAATTTTACACTGCCGGCAGTGCTTTTGGAATTCCAGGGACACAATACTAATTTTCATTGGTTCGGGGACGGCCGGGCTTTTGGGGGCGCAGCTTGCGGCCGAGGATTCTCTCGAGCTTGTCGATGAATGGCTGCCCGCCGAGTGGGCGGCCCGCTGGCTGGTGACGACGAAGCAACTCCCGCTCTTTTTCGTCCGCCGGATCGGAAAGGAACTTCGCCTTTCGGCGCCACGGAAGGGGACAGGTCCATGTTTTCGGCCAACGATGGACCAAAAATGCGTCCATTGGCCGAAAAATGGACCAGTCCCCAACTGGCCGTGTGACGACGACTGCCGCGCTGCGTGATATGGTGCGGGCAGCCTGGAACCACCACTCTCGCCAGCCTTGCCATGCCCCCATTATGCCGCCAACCAAAAGGCGTCGAGAGAAATCCGTATTGTGTCCCCGGAATTCTGTCCGGAAGGGGCCGGAAGGCATCAGCGAAGGCGATCGGGTACCATTGAAGGGAGCAAGGGCAGAATGGCATCGCCGCCTGTCGGTCAGGATCCAGCCTTTGCCTTCATTTCCCTCCGATACTGCCCGGCCGTCTGGTTCATCTTGCGCTTGAAGAGATTGCACATGTGTCCCACGTAATTGAACCCGGCGAGTTGGGCAATCCTCGCCAGCGGATAATCCGTGCTGACCAGCAGGTGCTTGACCCGCTGAAGCTGAACCCGAAGGATCTCTTCGCCCGGCGTTCGGCCGAGGTACTTGACGAAGCGGCGTTCCAAGGTGCTCCGCGAACAGCCCGCGTGCTCAAGAACGTCGGCCACCGTGATCCCCCGGACGGCACACTGGCGAATGAAGGGGACCGCCGAGGCCGTGGCGCCGTTAGGGATGGCCACGGCGTCGGTTGAGTCGCGGGCAACGACGCCGATGGGCGGGATGTAGAGATTCGCGTCGGGGCGAGTTGCTCCGTGCATCAACCGGTCGAGCAGCGCGGCCGCCTCGTAACCGATTTTTCGGGTGTTCAGTTCGATGCTCGAAAGCGGTGGGCAGCACAAGTCGCAGATCACCTCGTCGTTGTCGACCCCAAGCACGGCCACCTCGTCCGGCACCGCGATGCCGCAGAACCCGCAGGCATTGAGCACCTGTTGGGCACGGACGTCGTTCGACGCGAAAATACCCACCGGCTTCGGCAACGACTTCACCCACGAACGCATGCCGGCGTCATGCTTCAAACCTTGCATTTCGATCGTGGGGGTGGCCGCCTCGCCGTGAGCAGCGCTGTCTTCCCAGGTCTTGAGGGAGAATCCCCGTTCGGCCAGACACTCACTGAAGTGCCGGCGTCGCATTTCGGAGTAGTTGACACCCGCAAACCCGCAATAGGCATAGTGTTGGAACTCCCGCTCCAGAAGGTGCTCGGTCGCCATGCGCCCCACCGCGAGATTGTCGCCCCCGATGGCCGGCACGCCCTCGAAATCGTAGCGGCATCGCACGTCGACGATCGGCACGTCCAGTCGCTGGAGCTTCCCGTAGAGCCGCCGGCTTTCGATCCGAGCGATGATTCCGTCCCCCTTCCACTTCCTCAACCAGGGTGGAACGGTGTTGCCCAAAATCTGCCCGTGGTGGTGAATCAGCCATGGTCCATGGGCTTTGGCATACGCTGCGATGCCCTGCAAAGCGTTTCGGCCGTACACCCGCGACGACTCGCCCAGCAGGGCGACTTCCAACCGTCTGATCACTGTGAAATACCTGACGTAACGGAGGGCATTTTTGCCGGCACACAGACCGCGCGGAGGCATATTGGGAACCGCTACATAAGCGTAACCGGGATGGCCGCTCTTGTCACTCCGTATTTCCGGGCAGGCGTGTCCCAGCCGAAGCCAGCCAGTTGACGGAATCATTTAATCCGACTGACGGAAAAGGCGATTGACGGCGGTTTCAGCCCCACCGATAATTGAGATATCGACTCGTGTGCTGGACAGTGGTTGCTGGCACGCCGGGCTACGTGAGCGGTCCAAAGAACCGCAATCCTTGCCCGTGGTGAGTATACTTTAGGTAACTTAATCCTTGAAAGTTGTTGCAGTTGAGTCAAGTTTTGTTGGGGTTCGGGGTTCAGGGTTCAGGACTTGGAATTCCACATTTTCCCAGAAATCCTGAACCCTGATAACTGAACCCCCTGGTTGGTCTGAGGCTATGCCTCGCTAGAGTCTTACGTCACAACTTCCGCGCACGATGCGCGCATGTTTGGTCAGACCGATCGGGTGCTGGGAATATCGAACAGACGAACAAGGAGCGTCGAATGTCGAAGGAAAGGCGTTCAGCACAAATGGAGCGCGATAGGCTTGTTTCCGCGCACTACCCAAACTGTCCAAAACACCATCCACCAATAACACTTCGTAATTCAGCATTCCTTGTTCGTCTGTTCGATATTCCACTGCGTTTGCACACCTATTTGGTTGCGGCCGAAGGCCGCGCTAGGTTACTGGTACCATGACCCTCTGAAACACTCTTGCTCGAATGAAGGGAGACGACGATGAAGACAAAATGGTGACAATTCTGACGCAGGGCGTCCAGCGTTTGGGTCATGCCAATTTCAGCAACCTTTTGACAATAGGACACATTATGAATGCGAAACATTCGGCACGGCAGTATGTGGTTGGCCGCTCGCTGCGGCACCCGCTCGGTTGGACTATTTTGGGCTGCTTCTGTATGGCGGGGCTTGCCGTTGAGTTCGTCACATCCAATGTTGCGGCGGCTGACAAACCACCGGCGGCCGTGTGGAAGAAGGCCGAGACGCGAGGCGAGCTTTATCAGGAGGCGATGCGGCGGGCCGACCGCATGCTCCAGTCGCAACTGCGGATCATCAATCCCGAAACGGGCCTGGTGCCCCAAAGTTACGTGAGCAATTCCAAGTGGACGGTGGCCAATTCGGCGGCCGACTTGTACTCCTCCCTTGTGATGGTCGCCTCGTTCTCCGACCGCGAGGCAATGAACGGCACGCTCCGGCGGGCGATCGTCACCGAGCGGAAGCACGCCCAGCGGATTGGCCACCTGCCGGACGACCTGGACTTGAAGACGCTGAAGTTCGTTCATGCCAAACCGTCGCTTGGCCGGAGTACCTACGGAGCCTCCGAGTGGTGCCGCGACGGGCTTCTGCGGATCACGGAAATCCTCGGCCCGGACACTCCCTGGGCCGATCGCTTGATCGAGTTGGCTGATGAGATCATGGCCCGGGCCAGCAAGGAAACACGTTTCGGGCTTCTTCCTGGAGAAATCGAGATATGTGGAGAGATGCTCCAAACGCTTTCGCGGCTGCACGCCCTGCCGGGCGACCAGAAATATCGGACTTGGGCCGAACGGATCGGGGACTACTATTTCTTCGAGAAGCCGCCGCAGAAGTCCACCCGGCTCGGGCTCCGCGACCACGGCGGCGAGATCATCTCGGGCCTTTCTGAAGTGTTCGTGATGACGTCACGGGCGGACCCCCCTAAGGCAGCCCGTTACCGCGAGCCGCTCCGGGAACTCCTGGATCGCGTGCTGGAGATAGGCCAGGCCCCCGATGGCATGCTTTACAATATTATCGACCCGTTGAACGGCAAGGTCATTAGTAAAGGACTCACGGACCCCAAGAAGGGAATCAATACCAACTGGGGTTATACCTGCAACGCACATTGCAGCTACGACATGGTTACGGGAGAGAACCGCTATCGGGACCGCATCCTAAAGGCCCTCCGCGCGCTGCCCGCGCACTACATGGACTACAAGGTTAGCGGCGACAATTGTGCCGACTTCATCGAGCAAGCCATCGTGCTCAATAACCGTTTCCATGTCGAGGGCGTCGAGGAGTGGATTGCACGGATGATCCCCCGCCTGTGGGCACCCCAGAAGGCCGATGGGAGTGTTGGGGACTGGTACGGCTCTCATAGCAGCTTCGGCCGCACTTCGATCCTCTGTGCCACCCTCTGCTCACAAGGTGTCCGCGCCGATCCATGGCGGGAGGACCTTCGCCTGGGAGCGGTGGCTTCCGGCGACGAGGTCTACGTGGTGCTTCGCAGCGACAAGCCGTGGGTAGGACGCTTGTGCTTCGACTTCGCCCGATCGCGCGAAGTGTTCCACCTGCCGCTCAATTACCCGCGTATCAACGAACTGCCCGAATGGTACGTCGTCTCCAGGTCGGCCGATTATGAAGTGACCTTCGGCGATGAAAAGCCTCGCGTAGTGTCGGGTGCCGCGCTGATCGACGGTCTGCCCGTTGGGCTCCAGGCCGACTCGGAAGTCAGGATCATCATGCGCAAGCAATAGCCAGAATCACCACGCATCGCGATTTTGTACGATAGAAGAAGGCTTGAACGGGCGGGATGGACAATGATGACACGTCCGCTGACAACCAAGTTCCTTTGACGCTTGCGGCGCGGGCGACCAAACCACGATACGAGGACCCAAGAATGAACACCGTTGCAACAAACCTCGCCGTGCTGACCCTGTGTGTCTGGGCGTTCCTCTGGAGCCCGTCTCCGGCGGCGCCCCGCGACGGCCTGGTCGGGCATTGGAAGCTCACGGCCGACTGCAAGGACTCGTCCGGGCGCGGAAACCACGGGACCAATTGCGGCGCGACCTTCGACGCCCGGCAAGGCGCCACCTTCGACGGCATCGACGACTACATCGAAGTGCCACACTCGAAATCGCTCGACTTCGGTATCAAGGATTTTTCCATCGCCGTCCGGCTCCATACCGCGGCCGAGCTCGACGATACTTTGGGCGATATCCTCAGCAAGTACGATCCGGCGATTCGCACGGGCACGACGCTGAGCATCATGAACTACCCGGGCGTCGCCTCGGCACAACCGAACTTCCGCAACCTCTTCTTCGGGATCGACGCCGCCAGGATCGACTACGAGTGGTTCGATTGCGGTCGGCCCGGCGACGCCTTGAGCATTTTCGCCCTGGCCGTCCACGACGGCAAGCTGTACGCCGGCACGTTCGAGGCCGGGCACGACAAGGTCGGCCACGTCTATCGGTACGAGGGTGGAACCAACTGGGTCGATTGCGCCTGCCCCAACGTCTGCAACATGATTCCTGCCCTGGCCGTCTGCAAGGGAAAGCTGTATGCCGGCGGCACGCGACGCAATATCGTGCACGACGGGATGTCGACCTTGCCCAACCAGAACCCCGGCGGGAAGGTCTATCGCTACGAGGGCGGCACCCAATGGACCGACTGCGGCCGGCTCGGAGAGGCCGACACCGTCTTCTCGCTGACAACCTTCCGCGGAAAACTCTACGCCACCACCATGTACTGGCCGGCCAAGGGACTCTACCGCTACGACGGCGGCAAAAAATGGACGTTCTGCGGCAATCCCCGTCAACGCATCGGTGTGCTGGGCGTCTACAACGGCCACCTCTACGCGACCAGCTTCGACGGCTGCGGGTTCTTCCGCTACGACGGAGGAACCGAATGGACCCGCCTGAAATGCATTCCCGAAACCACCCAGACCTATTCCATTGCGGTCTATCAAGGCAAGATGTGCGTCGGCACCTGGCCCAACGGCCTGGTCTATCGCTACGACGGCCCGAACCGCTGGAAGTGCCTCGGCCGGCTCGGCAACGAAACGGAGATCGAGGGCATGGTCGTCTACAACGGCAAGCTCTTCGCCGGCCCGCTGCCCTTGGCAAGAGTCTATCGCTACGCCGGCGGCCCCCCGGGGCACTCCACGGGCGACCTCGCCCGGACGGCCCCCGCGCAGTATCGACG
>JAUWJC010000221.1 GCA_030607895.1 Pirellulales bacterium | reverse complement strand
CTTCCTACAACCATTGAAGACCCAAGCCTGGATACTTTTCAATAAGCTAGCTCTGCTGGCATTTCGCAAGGTTACGATCAAGGCCGGGATTTAGGGATTTACGGCTTCAGGATTGCGAAGCCGCAAGCGGTTCATCCTACATCCCTAAACCCCTAAACCCCTAAACCCCTAAACCCCTAAATTGCTACCGCTACAACCGCGAAATGACCCGTGAATAGTTACGATTAGCCAAGAGCATCCACGATCGCGTCCGGGACGCGGGAGGCGACGACCTGGCGGGCGAGGTTCAACCAAGCGCGGCAACTTCCCAGAATCTGGCTGTCGGCGGTGGCTACCACCTGGTCGACTTGGGCCAGGATCGGGTCGGGATCGGCGACCAGTTCGACAGACCAATGCCATCCGTGCGCGGCGGCCACTTCGCCGATGATTTGCTTCAGCCGCCCGCTGTTGGAGACGGGCCGATCGAGCAGCCACACGCACTCCCCAACGCCCATCTCGGCGGTAGCCTGGCCGATCAGTTCCAGGGCGGGCCGGGTTTCGGCCACTTTGCGATAGCTGCCGTGCATACTGGCCATGTCGCGATAGCAACCGTCACGGCCGACAAGAATCACGCCACCGGCCAATGCGGCCTCGACCGTCGTCAGCACGTTGTAGCCGTCCAGCCAGAGTGCCCGACCCGAAGGGAATTCCACGTCGATGCAATGAGCCTTGCGCCGGGCTACATCGGTGTCGCCGGCGGCACACCGACCGACAGCCGTCCGTTGTCGGGCAACCAACTCGTGGCGATCACCGACCAGCTTCAGCGACGAGGCGGCTGCGTAACCCCGGTTCAACAGCCAACACAGGTCGGCCGTCGCATCGCGCAACCGGGGCCACTCGGACATAGCGAACAGCCGGGTATCTTCCGGATGCGGGCCGCGGTGCGTGCGGGTATCAGGCACCGCTCACCTCTTGTACGTGCCCGTCAAACGGCCCTTTGCCAAAATATGGTCCGATATCTCCTCCAGCAGGGTCTTCTTGCTCTCACTCGGCTCGACCGGCAACTTCACGTCCAGGGCGTAGAGCGTGAAGCGATAGTGGTGCGTACCGTGGCCGGGCGGCGGCATGGGGCCCCGGTAGCCGATCATCTTGCCGCTGGGCCAGGAGTTCCTGCCTTGAAGTGCCCCGGCCGGTTTTTTCAGGCGGGGTTTCGGCGGAATCCCCTCAAGTAATCCGGTTGTGGTGGCTGGGATTTTGTAGATCACCCAAAGCACCCAGGGCTCGGCGGTGGGGGCGTCCGGGGCGTCACAAATCAGGGCCAATTCCTTGGTGCCCTCCGGCAAGCCCGACCAGCTAAGCGGCGGCGAGACGTCCTCCCCCTCACCCGTATACTTATTGGGGATTGGCTCCCCCTGGGCAAACGCCGTGCTCGTGACCTCAATCGTCGTGGAAACTGTCATCGACTTCTCTCCTGCTGAATCGGCCTTGGATTGGCAACCGACCAGGCCCGCCCACGCAAACAACGTCGACAAGGCCACGGTACGGAACAAGCGTTTCACGGTTTGATCCTCCGAAAGCATCTCCGCCATGCGAAGCCGCAAGCGGCTCAACTATCAACTCTCAACTATCCTTTAACCACTCCGATAGGTCGCAGGCGGGCGACTTTTTTGGCCAGGCCGGCGCGGTCAACCACATCGACGACCTGATTAACATCTTTATACGCCGCCGGCTGCTCTTCGGCGAGCCCCTTGGAGCTTCGGCCCCTGACTATTATACCTTTTTCGGCCAATTCCCGGTCGATTCGGCGACCCTGGGCCTCTCGGACGGCCGCCTTGCGGCTCATTACTCGGCCCGCCCCGTGGCAAGTACTCCCAAACGCCCGCTCCATGCTCCCCGGCTGCCCCACCAATACCCAACTCGCTCGGCCCATGTCGCCCGGTATCATCACCGGCTGGCCAATCCGGCGATAGCGGTCGGGCAGGTCCGGGTGTCCCGGCGGAAACGCCCGGGTGGCGCCCTTGCGGTGAACGCAGAGCGTCTTCCGCCGGCCGGCAACGGTATGTTCTTCGATCTTGGCGATATTATGGGCGACGTCGTAAATCAGGTCCATCCCCAGCGACTGCCAACTTCGGCCGAAGAACTCCGCGAACAACTCGCGGGTTTGCCACATGAGCAACTGCCGATTGGCCCAGGCGTAGTTGGCCGCCGCCCGCATTGCGCCGAGATATTGCCGTCCCTCGGGGCTTTCAACCGGCGCGCAAGCCAACTGGCGGTCGGGCAGGTTGATGCCGTACTTGGTCGGCGCGTCGCGCATCATGCGCAGCGAGTCGTCGCAAACCTGATAACCCAACCCCCGAGAACCGGAATGGATCATCACGCAAATCTGATCGGCTTCCAGTCCCATGGTCTGGGCGGCCCGGTCGTCGAATATCTCCTCGACCACCTGGACCTCGAGAAAATGGTTGCCGGAGCCCAAGGTGCCGCACTGATCGCTGCCGCGCTTCAGCGCTCGCTTGCTGACGGCATTCGGGTCGGCGTCGGCCAGAGAGCCACCGGCTTCGGTGTGTTCGATGTCGGCGTCGGAGGCCAGGCCCTTGGTTTTCAGCAGCCCGACACCCTCGGCCAACAACCGCCGCAGTTCCTTATCGGCGAAATGATACGGTCCGCCTCTCCCCACTCCGGCTGGAATGCGGCGGTAGAGTGCTTCGGCGAGCGGGCCGATCCGCGGCTGGACTTCGTCTCGTGCGAGCGTGGTGCGGACCAGGCGGACGCCGCAGTTGATGTCGTAGCCGACCCCGCCCGGCGAAATCACACCGCCGGCCGACGGATCGGTCGCGCAGACTCCGCCGATGCAGAATCCGTAGCCCCAATGGATGTCGGGCATGGCCAGACTGGCCATTTGGATGCCCGGCAGCATGGCCACGTTGGCCACCTGCTCGGGCGCCTGATCGGCACGGATCTGCTTGAGCAGGCGCTCGTCGGCAAAAATCCGCCCCTCGACCCGCATCCCGTCCTTGTAGTCCTTGGGGATCCGCCACAGGCAGGAGTCGATCTGCTCCAGCGGACCCGCGTAACCCTGCTTTGCCATGGTCGGCACTCGCTGTGGGAATCGTGCAAGTCTACCAAATTATACCGCGTTGCCCCCAACACCGCTAATCTTAAATCGCCCCCAGTTTTACTTCCCCGTGCTCACGGTGCTGGCCTACGGCGACTTCACTTCGGGAGAAATCCACGGGCACGCGACGCGATCCTATTACCGCAATCAGTTCAAAAACTGCTTGGCCATCGGACAACTCCAAGCCCTGATGCTTCGTGACCTGGCCCCGCACTTCGATCAGGTCAACGTCGTCTACGTGCCCGGGAACCACGGCAGACGCACTCCCAAAAAAGATTTTCACGGCGCTCATGACAACTTCGACTACCTGGTTGCCGAAACGGCACGGATGCACTGCCGCAAATTGGAAAATATCCATTTCCTCATCCCCAATGCGTTTTCCGTGAATCTGGACATCAACGGCGTTGGCTTCAACGTCAGCCACGGCGATGACGTTCGTAGTAATCTCGGAGTTCCCTTCTACGGCATGGTGCGACGCCAAAAAGGGCTGATTGCTCTGGGGGCCGTGCAAGGTGGCCCACGCACCCGCTACTTCTGCATGGGGCATCATCACACGGCCTCCTCGCTCGGCGACATCGATGGCGAGTTGATCGTCAACGGTGCGTGGGTGGGTACGGACAGTTTCGCATACAACTCTTTCAGCGGATACCGGGAGCCAAGTCAATGGCTGCATGGACTGAATCGGAAGTACGGGATTACCTGGCGTCTGAACGTGAAGCTCAAACACAAGGCGGAGAAAAGGGGGCCGCAGCGATACCTGATCGACGGCGGCCGAGACGTGGGGCCACTCTGATGGAACGACTCGAACAATACGACGCATTCTCATTGCCAATAGCGGATATCTACTACGATGCGGAGTTCAACTGCCGGGGCGAGTTCACACTCCAATCGGTGGAAGAGCTGGCCGAGAACATCCAGCAGAACGGACTTCAGTTGCCGGTAGTCGTGCAGCCGATCTCCGACGTGGCGGACAATCCACCGGCCGGGTACCGCTGGCGTCTGGTGGCCGGCCATCGCCGCTTCAAGGCGGTCACCACCTTCCTGAAATGGACCGACATACCGGCCACCGTCCGTCATGGCCTGACCGAGCGGGAAGCTCTCCTCTTCAATTTTAACGAAAACCTCGAACGGAAGGACCTCAACATCCTGGAAGAGGCCCAGGTGTTGGCCCGGCTGTTCCCGGAAGGCACGTCGCTCCGCAAGGCCGCCAAGGAGCTGAAACGGGATACCCGGTGGGTCCACGCCCGGTTGCGGCTCTTGAAGCTGCCCGAGCCGGTGCAGATCAAGGTCGCCGCCGGCACGCTGAGCCTGGTGGACGTGGAGGTGCTCAGCCAGTTGGAGGAACCGGAAGAACAGATCCAAGGGGCCGAGGAGATTGCCGAGGCGAAGGAGCGTGGCGAGCGTCCCTCCGAGGCCAACCTCAGCCGCGAGTTTCACTACCGCAAGTCCAAGAGTCAGATCAACAAGATGATCGCCCGGCTGCTGGAGTGCGGGATCGAAGGGCTCGCCCCGCGCGCGCTGTCCTGGGCGGCCGGTTATATCGGCGACGACGAACTGGAACAAGATATTTCGCAGCATTTGGACAAGCAAACGTCGAGTTTTCCGGCAGATCAAGTAAGGGACAACCATGACTAAGATCTACATCGACAGCGAAACCTGCGGCCTGCACAGCATGATGGTGCTGTTGCAGTACGCGGAAGAAGACGGCCCGGTCCGGCTGCACGACGTCTGGCAGCGGCCGATCCACGAGACGCTCGATATCATTGAGTGGTTCTGCGAGAACACCGTAGTCGGCTTCAATTTGGCCTTTGATTGGTTTCACTGCGCAAAGCTCTACACAATCTTCAGGCTGGCCGATCCGGACTGGATTCCGGAAGAGCATATCCACGAGCTGGCCATGCTGGAGCCGAAGGGGCAAGACGGGCCGTGTATCAAACCCGCTAGCGCGCTCGACCTGTTGTTGCACTCCCGCAAAGGGCCATACCAGTCGCTCATGGCCCGTGAAGACATTCGTATCAAGAAGGTGCCCACCGCCTTGGCTTATGCTCTGGCCGCTGAACTCGAACAACGAGTGGAGTTGGACGGGATCTATTTCGCCAAGTCTGCGAACAAGGATGCCCCGCACTGGAAGGTGTACGATCGTAAGGACCGTGACGGCCAGCTCGACGAGGCATTCAAAGATGTCGTGCTCAAGTTTAATCCGGCCGGCGGACTGAAGTTCCTGGCCGAGTATGCCATGGGCTTCAAGCCCAAGTATCACTACAAGGACGTGGAGCCCGATCCCAAATGGCGCCCGCAGGAACTCGGTTACGCGCCGACCGCCCTGGCAATCTCTTCTCCGGAGAAGAACTGGGAAGTCTGGAAGGATGACAAGCTGGTCGGTTATGCTTGGCCGGCGGTCATCCAGCACTTCATCGACCATTGGGCTCACAACAACGCTGCTCGCGATTATGCGCGGGACGACGTCGTTTACACCCGCGCACTCGACGAGCATTTTGGCTATCCCGAGCCGGGTGACGACGACAGCATTCTCGCCTGCATGGTGCCGGGGGTCCGGTGGCATGGCTTCAAGATCGACATCGAGGGCATGAAGGCGCTTAAGGCCAAGGCCCAGAGGATTGTCGATGCTTCACCGATCAACGTCAACAAGCCCAAAGAAGTCCGCTCCTATGTGACGGCCGCCATGGATGACATGGAGAAGCTCATTCTGGAAGAGTCGACCAAGAAGGCCAACCTGGAAGCCGTAGAGGCCTGGGAGGTGGAAGAGGAAGAGCCTTGCACCAAGTGTGACGGGGCGGGGTGCTTGCGTTGTGACAACACGGGAACGATCAAACCCGGTAAGCACCCCGCTGCGGTCCGGGCACGCGAGATACTCGATGTCAAGATCGCAGCCAAGGAAGTCGAACTTTACGACAAACTGATCCTGGCAGGTCGGTTTCACGCCTCGTTTGTGGTCGTCGGGACCAAGAGTTCGCGTATGTCCGGCGGCGACGGACTCAACGCACAAGGCATCAAGCACACCGATGAAGTTCGTTCGGTGTTCCCGCTCGCCTGGGAGGGCTCGGTCCTCAACCTGGGCGACCTGACGAGCTGCGAGGTGACTATCGCGGACGCCTGCTACAACGACGCCAACCTGCGTCGCGATCTGGTCAGCGGCAAGAAGATCCCCGCCCTGTTCGCGATGTCATTGTTCCCCGGCAAGACCTACGACCAGATCATTGCCTCCAAGGGTACCGAGCAGGACCTGTACAGCAAGGGCAAGCAGGGCGTGTTTGCCATGATCTACGGCGGCGATCACAACACCTTGCGGCAAAACCTGGGCATCCCGGAGGAGGTCGCCAAGGCGGCGTTCGACCGGTTCGGCAAATCCTATCCCGGTGTCGAGAAGGCGCGGCGCAAGACGTTTGAGGCGTTCTGCTCGATGAAGCAGCCCGCTGGGACCGGCTCCCAGGTCATCTGGGAGGAGCCTGCCGAGTACGTCGAGTCCTTTTTGGGCTTCCGCAGGTACTACACCTTGGAAAATAGGATCTGCCGGGCACTGTTCGACCTGGCCCGCAAGCCGCCCGAGGGATGGCGCAATCATCCGGTCAAGGTGGTTCGCCGTGATCGGATCCAGACCGCAGGGGGCGCGGTGGTTTCCGCCTTGTATGGTGCGGCCTTCGCCATCCAGGCTGCCAACATGCGGTCGGCAGCAAACCACGAGATTCAATCTCCCGGAGCGCAAATTACCAAAGCGATTCAAAGGAGCATTTGGGACTTACAACCGCCCGGCGTCCACGAGTTGGTGATTGCTCCCGCCAACGCGCACGACGAGGTCTTGGTCGTCTCGCACCCGGATTATGCCCCGGCGATTGCCGAGAAGGTCACCAGCACGATCGAATCGTTCCGCAAGCATGTCCCCCTGCTGAG
>JAUWJC010000056.1 GCA_030607895.1 Pirellulales bacterium | reverse complement strand
TTTAATTTGCCGGAACGGCCCGGAGGGTGCTTCGCACAAATTAAACCTGGTCCCTTTTTCGGCCGACGAGGTAACCGACTCACAAGTAGCCAAAGCGCTGCCGGCCAAACTGTTCATCCTAAGCGACGGCAAGTTCCCGGATGTAGCCGGCTTCTCGCTGGGGAACCTGGAGCCGGTCTACGTGCCGATCGGTCGGCCGGAGGCAGCCAACGTGGGAGTTGTGGCTTTCGACGTCCGCCGGCACGAAATCCACGCGGATCAATTGCAGGCCTTTGCCCGGCTGGAAAACTTCGGCACCGCCGACGTCACACTTAGCGCGGAGTTGCATCTGGACGATCGGCTAATCGATGCCGCCCAGTTGGAGATCGGCGCCGGCGAAACCCGCGGCGTGGCGTTTGACATTGGAGCGGTTGATTCCGCCGTGCTGGAACTCCGCGTCTCGACCGGCGATAACCTGGCGGTTGACGATCGGGTGTACCGGGCGGTCAATCCGCCGCGGCGGGTCCGCACCCTCCTGGTTACGGCGGGCAACGAGCCGCTGGAAATCGCCCTGGGAACCGGCCCGGCCATGGAACTGGCCAACCTGACCGTCCAGCCGCCCGAGTTCCTCAAAAGCAATGAATACCGCTCCCAAGCCGCCGGCGGGGTATACAATCTAATCATTTATGACTGCTGCCAACCGAAGGAAATGCCCCAGGCCAACACGCTGTTTGTTGGCCGGTTGCCGCCGGGCAGCGGGTGGTCGGCCGGCCCCAAAGTCGACGTCCCGCAGATTATCGATGTCGATCCGGCCCATCCGCTGATGCAATGGGTCAACTTGGGAGACGTGGTGCTGGCCGAGGCGACGCCACTTGGGGTACCGCCGGGTGGGAGCATCCTGATCGACTCGGACGCCGGGCCCATCCTGGCAGTGGCGCCGCGTGGACGGTTCGAGGATGCCGTGTTGGGACTGGCTATTGTCGAACAGGTGCCGAAAAAGGGACCAGGTTTAATTTGTGCGAAGCACCCTCCGGGCCGTTCCGGCAAATTAAACCTGATCCCTTTTTCGGTGCAATACATCGGCACGAATTGGCCTATTCGCCCCAGCTTTCCTGTTTTCACACTCAATTTACTCAATTATCTGGGTGGCGGGCAGCACGGCCAGACGACCGGCCTTGTGAGACCCGGGCAGTCGGTTGCGCTGGAAGCACCCGCTTCGGGCAAATGGCTCTCTGTCCGCACCCCCTCCGGCAGGACGATCAAGCTCCAGCAGGTCCGCTCAGGCAAGCTCAGCTTTGCCGATACGGGCGAACTGGGGACTTACGAGATCCTTTCCGATGGCAAGCTAGTACGCCGCTTCGCCGTGAATCTGCTCGACGCGGCCGAGAGCGACATCCGGCCGCGTCCCGACGGAGCAATCAAGATCGGCTACGTTGAGGTTGCCGGTCAATCGGGTTGGGAGGCCGTGCATCGGGGGATTTGGCCAATGCTGCTGCTGGCAGGGCTGGCCGTGTTGTTGCTGGAATGGTATATCTACAATCATCGGGTTTATTTGTAGTGGTCTGAAGCAGGGGCACTCGCCGCGAAACCTCCATGACTACCAAGCTCCGTCTCCGCCGCCGGAACGATCGGTTCACCGATTTGGGCCCTCGGAAAAAGGTTATCAACCGGTTGGTGGAACATCGGCTGATTGACAGGGTCAGTTACGAGCAGTACCGCGACAAGGTCCGCGATGTCTACAGCGGGCCGCAAGGGGCGTTGCTGGCTGCTTGCAGCTTCGTGTCGGGACACTCGACGCTGGGCGACCGGCTGCTGCGAGAACGCAGGTTCGACTTGCGCGGGGCTCGCCACATTCTGGACGTCGGCAGCGGTGCCGGCCAAATTGCCAAACACCTACTGAGATACTCCGATCCGGAGGCAGAGCTTACTTGCTTCGATCTGTCGCACGAGATGCTCTGCCGCGCCCGCGCCCGGCTGAAAAGCCATCGACCTCGCCACATCGTGGCCGACATTGCCCGACTGCCCTTTGCCGACGCTTCGTTCGATTGCGTGACCTGCGGCTACGTGTTGGAGCACCTACCCGACCCCCGGCTGGGACTGGCCGAGTTGGCGCGCGTAATGATGCCCGGCGCCAGGATGCTGCTGTTGGCGACCGAAGACAACCTGGCCGGCGCCTGGACCAGCCGCATGTGGTGTTGCCGCACCTACAATCGCCGGGAGCTGTTCGACACCTGCAAGAAACTCGGCCTGCACTGGCAAAAGGAACTCTGGTTCACCCGGATGCACAAGGTCTTCCGCGCCGGCGGCATCTGCGTCGAGATAGTTAAGCAGCAGCCATAGTCTCCGCTGGATTTCCGCTTTCCGCTTTCCGCTTTCCGCTTTACTTCACAGCCACCCTTCGTCACGATACCACTGGGCCGTTTGGCGTAGCCGCTCGGCCAGCGGGGTTGTCACGGAAAACCCCAATTGGTCCTTTGCCGCTTGGTGGGAACAGACCCAGGAACCGGCCGATATCTCGCGAGCCTTGTCGACGCTCAAGTACCGCGGCCGGCGACAGATCCAGCCGATCATCTGCGCGCACGCCGCGACCGTCCATACCACGGGCATGGCGGTCGGCAGGGCGATAACCCAGCGACGCCCAAGGGCATCGGCGACCATTCGCCCAAGCCCGGCATACGTGGGATGTTCGTTGCAGGCGGCATAGTACACTCCTTGGGCGTCAGACAGATCATCTGTCTTGGCGGCAGGGATCCGCGCGCCACGCCGGGCTGCCAAAATCAGCAACTCGGCCAGATCTCGGGCGTCGATCACGGAAAACTTGTGCTGGGAAAAACTGGGGACCATGTGCACGCCCGTGACGGCTATTGCCTTGAACATCTTCAGGCCGTCTACGTCGGCAGGTCCGAGGGTGATCGGCGGGCGGACAATAGTGACGGGGACCCGGTCGGCCAGTTTTCGGACGGCCGCCTCGCCCGCCAGCTTGCTGCGGCCGTAATTCGAGACCGGTTCGGGCGGATCGGCTTCGGTTCGCGGCCGACCGTCGATGGCCGGGCCAGCGGCAGCCAACGACGAAACGACCACCAGCACTGGCGGGCTGGTCTTTTCGGCGCAAGTTCGTGCGACGTTCCGCGTCCCCTCGTGATTGACTCGGTGGAACTGTTCGGCTCGAAGTGCCTTGGTTCGGCCCGCCAAGTGATAGACCACCTCTTGGCCGACAATCGGGCCGGCGAGGCTCTCCCGGTCGGTGACGTCACCGTAGACCAACTTGCCGCCAAGCGGTCGGAGCCGCTCCAGCCGAGAAGTCTTCCGGACCAGGCAGGTTACCTCGTCGCCTTGGGCCACCAGGGCCTCAACCAGATTCGTGCCTATGAATCCGTTGGCGCCGGTAACCAGTACTTTTGCCATTGGTAGTCCCCAGACATCCTTGCGGTGTTATCCCCATATTAACCTGGTTCCCAAGCTCTGCTTGGGAACCCGCTATTCTCCAGCGGTACGGTGCGGTGCGGTCCCAAGCAGAGCTTGGGACCGAGTGTAACGGTCGCGCCCGATTGCAAACAGAATAGCATCTTTTCAGGCCGATTCAACGGTTCTGAGCGTAGGAACGGTTGGATTGACCGGTTGCGGAGAGCGTGTTACAATCTCGATTTTGTACAAGATAGGCAATTTGCGAGCGAGTCGCCGTGCCTGATTTGGTCGTCAGACCGGTAACCTCCCGTCGGGAGAAAAAGCAGTTCCTGGAATTCCCCTGGACTTTGTACCAAGACGATCCCAACTGGACACCGCCCCTGCGAGGCAACCAGAAGGAGATGGTCGGCTACAGGTCGCATCCGTTCTACGCCGACAACGAGGCGCAGACCTTTCTGGCATACCGCTCGGGGAGGGTTTGCGGCCGCGTGGCGGCCATTCTCAACCGGAAGCACATCGAGCGATACTCGGAACGCCGGGGTTTTTTCGGGTTCTTCGAGTGCGTGGACGACCAGGAGGTGGCCAACGGGCTGCTGGACGCCGTGAAGGAGTGGTTCGCCGGGCGAGATATCCATTGTATGCGCGGGCCGGCCAATCCGTCGATGAACTACGAAGTCGGCTTGTTGGTCGACGGGTTCGACTCGCCCGCCACTTTCATGATGACGTACAACCCGCCGTACTACGCCCGACTGATCGAGGGCTACGGCTTTCGCAAGGCCCAGGATTTGTACGCCTACTGGGGCAACTTGGAGATGTTACCCAAGGTATCGGCCAAACTGAAGCCGATCGCCAAGCAGATCATCGAACACTACAACATCAAGCTGCGGACGTTGGACAAATCGCGTTTTGTGCAAGATGTCGAGGAGTTCCTGTCGATCTTCAACCGGTCGCTGACGGCCCATTGGGGCTTCGTGCCGATGTCGACCGCCGAAGTGCGTAGGGTAGCCCAAGGGCTGCGCCACCTGTTGGTACCCGAGTTGGCCCTGGGAGCCGAGATCGACGGGCAACTGATCGGCGCGGTCTTGGGTATGCCCGACTACAACCCGCGAATCAAGGAAATCGACGGCCGGCTGTTCCCGTTCGGTTTCCTGCGACTGTTGCGAAACAAAGCCGGCATCAAAAGAATTCGCATGATAAGCACAAACGTTATTCCCGAATACCAGCGTATGGGCGTGGGGTTGGTGTTGATGCACGGCTTGGCGCCCGGGGCTCTCGATTTCGGTTTTCAAGAGGGGGAGTTTTCCTGGGTAATCGAGTCGAACACCCTTTCCCGCGGCAGCCTGGAAAAGGGCGGCGCAAAACTT
The DNA here is from genome assembly GCA_030607895.1 of Pirellulales bacterium. Taxonomy (GTDB): domain Bacteria; phylum Planctomycetota; class Planctomycetia; order Pirellulales; family Thermoguttaceae; genus JAUWJC01. Next base: position 8,134 of record JAUWJC010000056.1, on the reverse strand, counting down.
ACCAAAACCTACCGTATCTACGACTTGGAGTAGACAGTTACCGATCAAGTTCCGCGCAAGATGATACGAACTTGTGCCGCTTGCGGCTTCGCACCGCCACGCCATCGACACCAAAAGCGTGCGAAGCCGCAAGCGGCCTAATGGTTCCGGCTCGTCCGGGTTAGAGATTTTCAATAGGAGTCGGCGGATTGGCAGGCGATAACGTGGAGATCCGCGAGGTGGCTTCCCGCCGCGACTTGAACCGGTTCGTCCGGCTGCCCTGGCGAATCTACGCCGACGATCCTCAGTGGGTTCCCCCACTGATTGTCGAGGTCAAGGAATTTCTCAACCGCAAGAAGCATCCTTTCTATCTGCATGGAAAGGCTACCCAGTATTTGGCGCTGCGTGGTGGAGTGCCTGTCGGCCGGATACTCGTTAGCGACGATCCGCACTACAACCGGCAGCATGGAGCCAACATTGGTTGCTTCGGGATGTTCGAATGCATCGACGATCGGCCGACCGCCGGCCGGCTTCTCGACGCGGCCGCCCAGTGGTTGCGAGCTCGCGGTCGCACGGCCATGAGGGGGCCCGTTGACTACTCGATGAACTACAGTTGTGGGTTATTGATCGAGGGGTTTGACACTCCGCCCCGGGTGATGATGAATCACCATCGGCCTTACTACGCCGGGCTGTTGGAGTCGTGGGGCCTGGCCAAAGTAAAGGCCCTCTATAGCTGGTGGTTTGACGATTCGAACGACATGGTGGCCAAGTGGCGGCGTCGGGCCGAACGGCTCGCCGAGCGGGATAGTGTCACGATCCGCCCGTTCAGAAAAGACGATTTCGAGGCCGACACGCGATGTTGCCAGGAAATCTACAATGGGGCCAACAACAACCATTGGGGTTTCGTCGATTTGAGCGTCGCCGAACTCCGCTATTTTTCCAAGCAAATTATCCGGATGGCAATTCCCGATCTGGTGCTGATTGCCGAGGTTGACGGAAAACCGGTCGGGTTCTCCGTCACGCTGCCGGACGTCAACGAGGCAATCCGGCCGCTCGACGGTCGGCTGACCACCTTCGGTATTCCAATTGGCCTGGCCCGGTTCGCCCGTCGGCTCCCCCGAGTCAAAACCGCCCGAATGCTGATCCTCGACTTGCTGGAAGGCTACCGCCGCCGCGGCATCAGCGAGCTATTGATCCTGCGAACGCTGGACTACGGCAAGAACACAATCGGGTACACCGGGGCAGAGCTTGGTTGGACACTGGAAGACAACGATCTGTGCAACCACATCGTCGAAGCAGTGGGGGCGAAGCGATACAAGACCTATCGGATTTACGAAAGAGGTCTGGGTTGACAGAACTGCTAATAAAACAAGTTGCCTCGCGTCGGGAAAAGAAGCAATTCCTGGAGTTCCCATGGTCTTTGTACCGGAACGATCCGAACTGGATCCCGCCACTGCGAGCCGACCAAAAAGGCTTGGTCGGCTACCGGCCGCACCCGTTCCACGAAATCAACCAATGCCAGACATTCCTGGCCTGCCGGGGCGGCGAGGTCCGTGGCCGAGTGGCCGCCATTCTGAATCAGGAGCACATCGACCGCTACGACGAGCGCCGCGGGTTCTTCGGGTTCTTCGAGTGCGTGGACGATCAAGAGGTGGCCGACGGCCTGTTCGACGCCGTTAGGGAGTGGTTCGCCAAGCGGGACATTCACTGTCTGCGCGGGCCGGCAAACCCGTCGCTCAACTACGTGCTGGGGCTGCTGATCGAGGGATTCGACTCGCCTCCCACTTTCATGATGACCTACAACCCGCCGTACTACGCCCGGCTGATCGAGCAATACGGGTTCCAAAAGACACAGGACCTGTACGCCTACTGGGGCCACATCGAGATGTTGCCGGCGATCAACGAACGATGGGATCCCGTCGCCAAGCAAATTATCGAACATCTCGACATAAAGCTCCGCACGCTCGACAAGTCGCGATTCCTGGAAGAGGTGGTCGCCTTTCTGAACATCTACAATCGGTCGATGGTGTCCACCTGGGGCTTTGTGCCCATGTCAAACGCCGAAGTGAAGCACATGGCCAACGCCTTGCGCTACCTGATGGTACCCGAACTCGCCATCTGGGCGGAAATCGACGGTAAGCCGGTCGGCGCGATGTTTAGCCTGCCCGACTTCAACCCGCGAATCAAACGGATCGACGGCCGGTTGTTCCCGTTCGGATTTGTCCGCCTGCTGCGAAACAAAGACGCAATCAAGAGAATCCGGCTGATCAGCACCAATGTGCTGCCCGAGTATCAACTGCAAGGCGTTGGCCTGGTGCTGCTGAATCACCTTGTTCCCGCGGCCCAGAAGTACGGACTCCAAGAAGCGGAATTCTCCTGGGTCCTCGAATCCAACCGCCTCTCTCGCCGAAGCCTGGAAAAAGGCGGCGCTCGGCGTGCCAAAACCTATCGCCTCTACGATCTGGATTCAGAGTAGCTGCCGGACGATATCCACGCAAAGGGCCCGCGCAAGGTCCGAAAAAGGGGACAGGCACCGTCGGCATGCCGGAAACTCCCGAAAAAACCAGCCCGTGACGGAGCCAGTCCCCATTTTCGGACTCCCCTCCTTGCAGTTTGAGAAGTTATTGTGTTACAATTCATTAGTGGACGTGAGCCGGTCGCGCCGACCGGCCCGACTCACGCCATCCAACCGGAGCCTCGCCAATGTGTACAAATGTGTTCAAGTTCGCTGCTGTACTGACCGCTTTTCTGCTTGGCCAACTGTTGACCGGCTGGCCGAACGCCACGAGCCCGGCCGAGGCAGGGGAGGCACCCGCCACCAAAAGGGTTTTTCGCGCGGGTGCCGCGACCAGCAACATCACCCCGCCGGTCGGTTTGCCCACCGTCGGCGGCTGGAAGCCCATCCCCTCGACCCACGTCCACGACGAGTTGCACGTCCGCCTGCTGGTTCTCGACAACGGCAAGACCCGCCTGTGCATTGCCATCTGCGACAACGTGGGCATCCCCCGCGACGTGCTCGACGAGGCCAAGCGTCGGCTCAGCGGCAAGGTCGGCCTGCCCATCGACCATATCCTAACGGCCGCCACTCACACCCACTCGTCGGTCAGCGCCTATGGGCCCAGCCGCCTGCGGCTGAGCGAGCAGTTCAACGACTACCAGGAGTTGATAATCGGCCGGATCGTCGACGCGGCGCTTACTGCGATCCACAACCTCGAGCCGGCCCAAATCGGCGGGGGGCTGGCCGCCGAGCCGACGCAGGTGTTCAACCGCCGATGGTTCATGAAGCCCGGCGACCACCTTCGCAATCCGTTCGGCGGGCAGGACAAAGTGCGGATGAACCCGCCGCGGCGGAGCCCCGACTTGCTCAAGCCGGCCGGCCCCACCGACCCCCAGGTCCCCTTCATCACCGTCCGCGCCGTCGACGGCCGGCCGATCGCGCTTTTGGCGAACTACTCGCTGCATTACGTGGGCGGGGTCGAGCGCGGGGCGATCAGCGCCGACTACTTTGCCATCTTCGCCGACCGCATCCAGCAGTTACTGAAGGCCGACCGGCTCGATCCGCCCTTCGTCGGCATCATGACCAACGGCACCAGCGGCGACATCAACAACGTCAACTTCCAGGCCTCCCCGCCGAAAGTCGCCCGCTACGAGAAGATGCGGCAGGTGGCAAACCTGGTTGCCGAGGACGTGTTCAAAGCCCACGCCAAGGTGAAGTTCCACGACTGGGTTCCGCTGGGCGCCGTGCGGCGCGAGTTGACGCTCGCCGTCCGCAAGCCCACCGATGAGCAGATGGTTTGGGCCAACGAGCTGCTGGCCCGCACCGACGAACCGACGAACCATCTGGAGCACCGCCAGCGCGTCTACGCCCGCCGGTTCAAGCGGCTTGCCGAGGCCCCCGAGCAGATCGACATCGTGCTCCAGGCGATGCGTATCGGCGACGTGGGTATTGTTGGCATACCGTTCGAGACGTTCGCCGAGATCGGGCTGGAGCTAAAGGCCAAGAGCCCCCTGCCGCGCACCTTCGTCGTCTCGTTCGGCAACGGCTCCTACGGCTACCTGCCCACCCCGCGCCACTTCGAGTTCGGCGGCTACGAGACCTGGATGGGCACGAACAACGTCGAACCCCAGACCGCGCCGAAGATCGTCAAAGCCCTGCTCGATATGCTCGGCGAGTTGCGCAAGTAGGGTGCGTGAAACGCACCATGAATGACTTTGGCTTCTGTTCGACGGAGAAGTTCCACGGAAGGTAGACTTTGCCGACCAACGCCGGGGAACCGTCGCGTGGACGCGGCGGCTAAACGGCTACTTGCCGACTTCCGCTGCATCCAGTGCGCGGTTCAGCAGGAGGAACTCGTCCAGTCTTCCAGCGAAGAAATCGCGTACACCGGTATCCGCACCCAGATACAGGCTGGCGCCAAAGCCCACCTTGGTGGAAGTTGACGGCAAGAACTTGCCGGGCGCTTTTTGGGCGGTTCCCGGCCGGCCATCGATGTATACGGTCAACTGGTTGTCCGGCGTCCGGGTGGCGATGACCTGGGCCCAACGTCGAAGTGGCAGCTTGTCGGCCGATTCGGCCGTGGCCGGTCCTCGATCGGTGTGTATCGTGAAGCGGACTCGGCCGTCGGTGCCCGATCGCAGCGCGTATCCACGTGCCGGTTGATTGGCGATACGCTGCTGCTTGGCTACCAGCACCGCGTCGCGATGGTCCTCGGCCCAGACCTGGAGCATCAGCGTCATGGCGTCTTCGGGGCATTGCACGTCCTGGATGTAGGAGAACGGGCACTCGACGAAATCGTCTTTTCCATCGAAGCCGACGGCGGCCCCCTTCGCTCCTTTCGAGGTATACAAGCTGCACGGTACGCCTCCGGAGGCCAACAGGTTCGGCCCGTTGATGCCCGTGTAGGGCGATCGGTCGCGGACGTGAGTTCCCCGGCCTTCATCGAACGTGAGCCAAAGCATGCGATCTTCCCGCGCCGGTTTCGCCTTCTTGACCGGGGGACTCTTGGCAGGGGTCTTCTTGTGCGGGTCAACACGGACCAGGGCAATGTCGTCGAACCAGGCGGCCCCTTCGTTGGATCGCGAGCAGAGGACCAACCGAAGCCGCTCGGCCCGCGGCTGGGCGGCCGCTTCGACCGAGAGTTGTGTCCAGTCGCGTTCGCCGGCCATGGAACTGCCGCGGACGAGCGTCACCCGTTTTGCGCTGCGGGTGGCGAACTCCATTGCGATATCGGTCTTTCCGGTTGTTTTGACGGTCTTGACCCAGGCGGTCGCCCGATAGCGCTGGCCCGGCTTAACCCAGACGGCGGCCGGCCAACTCTGGTGCCACTGGATGCCCCGCTCGCCCGCCCACATCAGCTTCAGCGAGTATCGGCCGGAGTGCCGGAGGTTCTGGTTATGGTTGATGATTCCTTCCCACTCTATCCGGCCGAGACGGTCCAGGGGGTCGTTCCAATGTGCGACCCAGCCGGCGGGCCAGGGTTCGCCGAAGTCGGCCTCTTCGACGTTGCCGTTTGGGATCAGGTTGGTGCCGGCCGGCGGTTGGGGCATTTCGGGCTTGGGACCGGCCAGCAGGATGGCCGTGTGAATGGCGTCGGCTACTACCTTGGCCGCTTCGTTACAGCATTTCACCCGCAACGCACTGTTCTTCTCCAAGTCTCCCCGCGACATGGCATCGCGGATTTCGATGGAGACCTTCTCGGTGAAGTGGACCATCCGTTCCGTCCGTTTCGCAAGCTCTTCGGCCGCCTTTTCGGGCGTATCGCCCAGCTTGATGGGCTGGTACCGGGGGATATCCATTTCGCTGAAACGAAAACTGGAGACGCGGTGCATCGCCTGCATGTGGGGGAAGGTGGCCGAGTCCTGAATGGCGTGCGACATGGCGCCCAACACCCGCATCGCTTCGCCGTGCTTTCCTTCTTTGAACAGCCGGACGATTCGCGGAAAGAGAACCCGGACAGCCTCGTAGGAACCCGGCGGACCGTGCAAGTAGAGGGGCTTCCCCTGCCGGCTTACCGGGCTGTATCCGCAGGCCTGCGAGATTTGCCACTCGCGGCGGTTGTTGGGCGAGCGTCCTTCGTCGGGGAACCCGGACCAGCCGCCCCACTCACCCTGGTTCGACCAGTTCTGGTCGGGGATTGTCGTGTAGAGCATCACCAGCAGTTCGAGTTCCGGTTCGAGATACTCCCGCTCGCTTTGCAAAAGTGCGGCGACCGACGTGAACATCATCCAGGCGTGGTCGTATGCCGGCAGCCGCGCGCAAAGCGCAGTCATATCCGTAGCCCCGGCGGCTTCGGCCGGTCTTGCGGCGAGGACCATCAGGGAGCACGCCGAGAGGAACAAGGGCCGCAAGTATCGGGGTAGTTGCCGTTTATCGTTCATGATTGATCCTTTCTGGTTTCAATGCTTGCCGCTTGTCGTTGGTTGCCGGGCCGTCGGCGATCGGTGAGTCGAGTGCCCGCGACATGGCAATATCCGCGATATGAATCGGAATGCAGCGGCTATAGACCCTTTCCATCAATAGTAGCTACAGGCAAGCTGCCCGGCAAGGGACCGCGTGACCGGCTCGGCAGATCGGCTGACCGACAGAACGCCTGAATCGCGGGTTTATCGGCCTGGGCAAGAATTGCGACAAACTTGACAGAAAATGCTATTCCAAAACGCCTGCTGCCGGATCAAAATGGATGCATGAAGTGCCAAAGTCGTAACTGTTCACGGGGGTGAAACATCGCGAAAGACACTATTTTGCGACGAGTTCCGTTTAGCCGGCGGACTTGTCCGCCGTGAACGAACCAGCGGCGGGCAAGCCCGCCGGCTAAACCTTACGACACTTTTTAAGACTGGAGAGTTCCAATGAGACGTCTGATGAATGTGCTTGCCGTTTTGCTTCTGGTTGCCGGATCTTTCAATATGGGCTTAGGTTCCGAAATCTCCGCGTTGCGGCTCGTTCCGTTTCCCAAGGAGGTGAAGATCGAACAGGGCTTGTTTGACCTCGATCGGGCGTTGGTCTTGGAAGCACCTGCCGGTGAGGTTGAATTGCTCGGCCGGCTGATTGGCGATGAATTGAAACGGGCCGGATTGCCCGTGCCGAAAATCCGCCCGATCGAGGGCGAAAGCCACGTTTTCCGACTGTCGGTTGGCGCGGGCCGGGAGCAGTGCGGTGCCGCATTTCGCGACAAGGCCACGCCGGAGGATTACGTTCTGGCGGTCCGGCCGGATGCGGTTGTTTGTGCGTCGCCGAGCGCGCGGGGGCTCTTTTACGGCGTGCAGACGCTGGTGCAACTCATCCGTGCCAATCGCACTGCCGGCGGGATTCCCTGCCTGAGCATTCGCGACTGGCCCTCGCTCCACTGGCGGTGCTTCCAGGACGACCTGACCCGGGGCCCCAGCTCAAAGCTCGAAACGCTCAAGCACCAGGTCGACCTGGGCACGCAACTCAAGATGAACCTGATGACTTACTACATGGAGTACCAGTTCCACTTCAAGAAGCACCCGGTCATCGGCCCGAAAGACGGCTCGCTGGAGCCCGAGGACCTGAAAGCCTGGGTAGCCTACGCCAAGTCGCGGCACATGGACGTCTTGGGCAACCAGCAGTCGTTTCGGCCATTTCGCGCGGATTCTGGCACACGAGCAATACGCCCATCTTCGCGAGACGGCGGGCACCCTCTGCCCCGTCAAGGAAGAAAGCTACAAGCTGCTCGACGACCTCTACTCGGAGGTCTGCCCGCTGCTGCCCTTTCCCATGTTCAACGTCTGCTGCGACGAGACTTACGGGCTGGGCAGCGGGCCGTCGAAACCGCTGGCCGAGAAGATCGGCGTGGGCGGAGTCTACGTGCGGCACATACGTCGGGTTCACGATCTGCTCAAGAACAAGTACAACAAGCGGATGATGATGTGGGGCGACATCATACTCCGGCACCCCGATCATTTGAAGAAAATCCCCAAGGACACGGTCATGCTCACCTGGGGGTACGGTGCGCGGGAGAGCTTCGAGGACCAGATCATCCCGTTTGCCGAGTCGGGTTACGAGTTTTTCGTTTGCCCGGGCGTGAGCAACTGGAGCCGCATCCTGCCCGACTTCCGCGTGGCCACCATCAACATCCATAACTTCGTCCGCGACGGCGCCAAGCACGGTGCCCTGGGTATGCTCAACCCGATT
>JAUWJC010000249.1 GCA_030607895.1 Pirellulales bacterium | reverse complement strand
CAACTCTCAACTCTCAACTCTCAACTACCCACCATGGCTGACTTCAAAACCCACATTTCGGCAAGCGGCCTGTTGGGGATCGGCTACGGCGGCGCGGCGTACATGCTTTACGACGTGCCGATCCCAACCTGTATTCTGGCCGGAGGGCTGTGCGGCCTCTCGGGTATGCTGCCCGACATAGACAGCGGGCCGGGTGTGCCGCTTCGGGAAAGCATGGCGTTTGCCGCCGCCATTGTGCCCATGATGCTCATCGACCGCTTCCAGCAGTTCGGCATGTCGCCCGAGTTGATCGTACTGACCGGCGCGCTGGTCTACCTGCTCATCCGTTTCGGCCTGGCCGCCTTTCTGCGGAAATACACCGTCCATCGGGGCATGTTTCACAGCCTGCCGGCGGCGATCATCTTCGGCGAGCTGGCGTTCCTGTTGGCCTCCGGCGATAGCGTCGAGTTGCGCATCTACAAGGCCGGCGGCGTGGTGATTGGATACCTGTCGCACCTTCTTCTGGACGAACTCTACAGCATCGAGTGGTACCGGGGCCGGTTGCGCTTGAAGAAATCGTTCGGCACCGCGATGAAGGTCTTCGGCCGTAAGTGGTGGCCCAACATAACCACCTACCTCAAGCTGGCGGTTCTAACGTTCGTCGTACTCAAAGAGCCCGGCTGGATGCAACAACATTACGCAGAGCGAATTGAAAAGTCGGTCCAACAGACGGCCGGCAAAGTAACGGACGGAATACTCCGGTAGTCGTACTCATCACGCTCCGCGTGACGCATTCACGTCACGCATTCACATCACGCGGAGCGTGACGAGTACAGTTACTGTCCAGAAGAAGCGTGACGGGGCCGTCGTTCACCAGCTCGACTTCCATGTGCCGGCGGAACTGCCCGGTGGCCACTTCTATTCCCTGTCGGGCAACCACTTCGACAAAGACCTCGTAGAGTTGCCGGGCCAATTCGGGTCTGGCGGCGGCCGCGAAACTGGGGCGGCGGCCCTTGCGGCAATCGCCCAGCAGCGTGAACTGGCTGACCACCAGCATGGCCCCGCCCACGTCGCCCAGCGACAAGTTCATCTTCCCCTGATCGTCCTCGAAGACGCGCAACGTGGCGATCTTCTCGGCCAACTGCCGGGCGTCGGCCTCGGTGTCGTCTTCGGCCACGCCCAAAAGGACGAGCAGACCCGTGCCGATCTGACCGCAAACCTCGCCGGAAACCGTTACCCGGGCGCGACTGACTCGTTGAACGCAAGCTCGCATGATATGGCTCATCCGCCCGACGTGAAGTAGAATGGGGATATGCAAGATAACAAACCTCTTATCGCGCTGACAATGGGTGATCCGGCCGGGGTGGGGCCGGAGATCATCGTGGGTTCGTGGATCGAGACCGTCGTGCATGAATGGTGCCGGCCGGTGGTCGTCGGTCATCCGGAGATTCTTCGCCGGGCGGTGGCACTTTGGCGAACCGGTCTGGAGGTAGTCGAGATCGATTCACCCAGCAAGGCCCGACCTGCCCCAGGGGTCATTCCCTGCCTGTCTTGCTGTTCGGACGACGTGCTGGAAGCGAAGCGGGGTGCCGTCGACGCTCGGGCGGGCCAGGCGGCTTACGACGCCGTGGTTGCCGCCACCCGGGCGGCGCTGGCAGGTGAAGTCGACGCAATCGCAACCGGGCCGCTGCACAAAGAGGCCTTGCATCGGGCGGGACACAACTACCCGGGCCATACGGAACTGCTGGCCGAGATGTGCGGCGTAAGCGACTTTGCCATGATGCTCTACCTGGCACATGACGAGTTGGTCCGCCCGGCGGCTGGCTTGGCCGTTGTCCACGTCACGCTGCACACGGCCCTGAGGAATATCTTCGAGCAACTCACCGAAGACGCAATCCTGGTAAAGGCCCGGCTGGCCGATCGGTTCATGTGCCGCATGAAAGGCGCCCAACCGCGGATCGGCATCTGCGCGCTCAATCCCCACGGTGGCGAAGGAGGGCTTTTCGGCCGGGAAGAGCAAACGATCATCCGGCCGGCCGTCGAGCGGGGAGTGGCCGAAGGACTCCAATTGGAAGGACCACTACCCACCGATACGTTGATGATCCAGGCGCGTGACGGCCGGTTCGACGCCGTTGTGGCCATGTTTCACGACCAGGGACACATCGCCCTGAAGCTGCTGGGAATGCATCGCGCGGTGAACATTACGCTGGGGCTCCCCATCGTGCGGACAAGCGTTGCCCACGGCACCGCTTTCGACATCGCCTGGCGACGCCGCGTCGAAACCGGAAGCATGATCGAGGCCATCCGCGTTGCCGGCATCCTCGCAAAGGCGGAAGGCGGAAGGCGGAAGGCGGAAGGGTGAACGCTGCTTGTCTCTCGGCCCCCCTGCCCTGCCCCGCCAGTCAGGCCTCAAACTCGCTCCGCGATAAGCCGGACTGCCTGATGATCGACCGGAGAGTGCCAATGCGCAGCTCCTTGTGGTCAGGTACGGGAACGGTTGTCGTGCTCCCTGCTTCCTGTCGCTGCATGACAACATGACTCCCGCGCTGTCTAACCTCCACGAAACCGTGTCGACCTAGAAGAGCACACACATCTGGGCCGGACATGACCTTCAGCCTACCCACCGGCCACCTCCAGTTGGGTGACGAACACGTCACCTGAGAGTCGCCGGCCGATCTCCTCCTGCGACGCGGTTTCAAAGAACAGCTCCAAGGCCTCCCGCAGGTTGTCACGCGCCTGCTCTATGGAGTCACCTTGGCTCGCGATGTCCAACTCCGCACAGAGCGCGACGTACCCATCTCCTTCGCGCTCAATGATGGCTGTCAGTTTATGGGTCATGGGGGTCCTTTCCATCCGTTGCAGTCTGGATGCCAAACGACAAATCTCAGTGACGCGGCTCCGGCACGTCGGCTGGAGCCCTTTGTTCGGCAGCGCCGATGCCGAGCATTTCAGCGGTGTGTCCGCCGAACTGAAGTGCTGAATTCGCTCATTCCATCCATCATAGCTTGCGACGCCTTAACCACCAAGGATTGCCAACCGCTACTCCTCAAGCCCCAGCTTTTCCAGAAACGCTTGGGTCCGGTCGGAGTATTTGAGGTTGCCCGGGTTGTAGATGAACCGCGTGGGGTCGATGGGCACGTTCAGATTGACTTCGTATAACTGCATGGTCACTATCGGCCGACTCCGCGGGTTGTCGGGTTGCCCTGCCCCTTTGGGTTGCTCTCGGCGATACTCGATGCGATAAGGAAAGAGGTCCTGCTTGCCCAGAAAGATAACGACGTGGTCGGGCAGGTGTTTGGGTAATCTGTTCAAATCGGGTGGTTTCCCCTGGCCGATAGCTTCCTTCTGATCGGGCAGGACGGCGACGAGTTTCTCGGGTTTCCACTGGCCGCGGAGCTTCCAAACGGGCACTTGGCCGGCTCGGGTTTGAAGTTGCCCTTCTTTTAGGCTTTCGAAGCTGAACGCAGCATTTAGGCTTCTAAGCAGTTTCGCCAGTCCCCCTATGCCGGGCCATTTATCGATTCTACCTGGTTGCGGCACATCGCCCGATTTCTCAATCGCCCGGCCAACCCTGACCACGTCGATGCGGCTGAGTGTCCCTTCGTCGAGCAACTTCCAGTAGAGCCAGAGATAACGGCCATCGCAAACTTGCACCATGGTACTCACCCGATCACCGAGTTGCATCTTCAGTTCCAGCCGCAGGAGAGGATTCGGCCCGGACCGCTGCTCGCGATAAATACCGGAGCCAAAGACCCTTTTCCCGAACAGATCGGCCTCGTGGCGGATGCTGGCGGAGATAGAGAACCGGCTTTCCAACGCAAGAATGGCATCCTCCAACCGGCTCTGGGCCCGAGAAACAGGTGCCGGCTTGCCGGCTGGGAGGGCATTGCGAACCGGTTCCTTGCCGTTGGGTCCGTTCGAACCTTGCGGTTGCACAATCGCCACGGCGGCGGCAAGACTGCTACAGAGCAACCACAAGAACAAGAGGAGGATGGGTAATCTGGTGGCCATCTTAGGGGTTTTAACGGATTTACCAAAGAATCGTGTTCTAACAGGCCGACCAATATTGGGGCCAATGTCAATCGTACTCACTGTACGCAAAGTCCGCTACCTTGATTGGGTGATTGGGATTAGCTGATTGGCCAAGCAACAGAACTTACGCTGGCGCACGACCGGATGGATATTCCGGCGTGTGTTTCGAGCGGCAGCCAGGGGGGAATATTCATGAAACCAAGGTACGTAGCGGTACTGCTGATCCTAAGCGTGGCCTTTGTAGGTTGCGTGCGAAACAACTTGCCGCCAGCACATATGCTGATGGAACCCGGTCCCGGTGTCGGCGGGCCCGGACCCGGCGTAATGATGTATCAGCCCGGCGGCCCGATGCCCAATCGGGCGTCTCAAGTAACGTTTGTCGGGCCGGAGGGGATGACCGTCACATGGGACATCTCCATGCCGGGCCAGTTCGACTCCGAACCGTTGATCTGCCCCGGCCGGTACAACTTCCCTCAAGGGGCGATCTACCGGATGAAGCTAACCAACATGCCGGCCCGGCCGGGAGTTGAACTGTATCCGACGCTCGAGGTCGGATCGGCAATGCCGCGGACCGCCGCGTTCCTGTCGCATAACGCCATTCCGGTCCAGTTCACCGATGAAGACTTCGACCAGGTGTTAAGCGGCAACTTCGTTACCAAGGTGATCTACCTGCCCGACCCGGAGTTCCAGGAACTGGCTCTGGCCGGTGTCGAGACCTTGGTGAGCACGCGGCTCGACCCGGGCGTGGATCCGGTTGTCGAGGCAGATCGGCGTGGTGCCATCCTGGCGGTGGTGCGTTTGGGTAACAAGGACTTGGAGATTCCCGGCGAGATGATCGACCCCGGTGAAGTAGTACCGGCCTCGTTCAATCAAGTGGACGGAGACTACTTGCAGGGAAATCCGGGGGCAATGTCGTCGCAGGCAATGTCGTCGCAGGCAATGTCGTCGCAAGGGATGACGCCGCGGGGAGTATCGGCGGGTACTGCCGGAACGATTCCGATGAACTACATCTCGGGAGTGACGGGCCCGCAATACGGGATGCCGATGTGCGGCACCCCGATCGGTTTGCCCGGCCCTCCGCACGTTCCGTTGGGGATTCCGGCCGGTCTGCGGAAGCACATGATGAGGAATCACACGAATGTACAAATGCCTCGGCCCACGAGTCGGGTGAGAATTGATGTGAAGCAGACGCCCGGCTTCCGATATCCGCGGCCGGCCAACCACGCCCTTATTTTGGAGAGAACCCACAAGGGGCCGGCGGTGTTCCGCCAACCCTTCGGCGACAAGCGTGAAGTAATCCGGCCCGACTGTTATTACGGCGGTTGTTACGATTCGGGAGAGTACGGCTACTGACCACTAGCGAGGCGTAGCCTCCCGAGGAGAGGGTTCTCAGGGTTCAGGGTTCAGCATTTGCGGGCAAACGTCGAACTCCAAGTTCTGACCCCTGAATCCTGACCCCTGATCCCTGACCACTATCCACTAATCCGCGACAATGGTCGACGCGCTCCGCTGCCAGGGAGCAGAGAAACTGCTCTACTGGAGACGAGTTGCCGGTATGATGGCAATGGTGCTGCTTCTGTGTTGGTTGCCGGCGGGCGTTATGCTGGCCCAGCAACCGGGAGTGCATTATTTGCATCAGGGCGTGATGCCGCCGGGAGCGATTGGCACGGTGCAACTCCAGCGGGGCGGACCATTGCCCGGATTCTTTCAGCCGGTCCAGATCAAGGCCCTTCGCGGGGCCTTGATCTCGCTGGCGATCGAAGGCGACTTTGCCAGGCCGCAAAAGGCGCCTCTTCGCGTGGGGATGCTGATCGGGCGGGTTTACCGGCTGCGGATAGTCGGCATTCCACTGGCACCCGGCTTGGAGGTGTTTCCAACGGTCGAGATAATCGACCGGCTCTACACCCCGCCGAGCCAACAACAGCGGTTTGCCATTCCGGTGGAACTTACCCTGGAAGACTTGCGGCTGGCGCTGGACGGCAAGTTCGTTACGCGCGTGATCTATTTGGAAAACCCGAGGGCGGCGTTGCCGGTGCGGGAAGACCCTCAGAGCCAAGGCTGGTTCGAGGCGTCCCCGGGAAGGGACCCGCTGGCCATGGCCGACGAGTTGGGCCGGCCCGTGGCCATCTTGCGATTGGGAGCCCGACTGCCCGGCCACGGCACGGGCCCCGACATGCAATTCCTCTTTGGCTGCCCGCCGTTGGTGCAATATCCACCGCGATCCGAAGCGCCGCCGCCGAAAGAACGGCCCCCCAAAGAAATCACGCCGGAAAAAGCCGTGCCGGAAGCGCCAAGGGAGCCATGATGAGACGCCACGCCGCCGACAACACGACCCAACCGTGGCCTCGCCTTTGGCGGATGGTGGTGGTGGCGCTTTGCACCTTGATACTCTGCTCGTGCCGCGCGTCGGTACCGAAAAAGGGACCAGGTTTAATTTGCCGGAACGGCCCGGAGGGTGCTTCGCACAAATTAAACCTGGTCCCTTTTTCGGCTCCCCCCCCTGCCCT
>JAUWJC010000563.1 GCA_030607895.1 Pirellulales bacterium | reverse complement strand
TGGCTTCTGACGCGGGCCCAAAAATGGACCACGTTTAATTTTCCGGAACGGCCCGAAGGGTGCTTCGCACAAATTAAACCCGGTCCCTTTTTCGGCTCCAGGAACGACCATGGAAACGACACCAGGCTTTGCACGAAGAGGATGGATTCTTTCGGGGTTATTGATGATCGCGCTCGTCGGCTGCGGTGACGGTCGCCCGAAGCGAGTGGCGGTGTCCGGACAAGTATTGATCGACGGCCAGCCCTTAACCTGCGGCGACACCCGCCTGATACCCAACGGTATGCGGCCCGCCACGGGCAAGATCGGTCCCGACGGCCGTTTCGTGCTGGGCACGTACAACCGGGAGGACGGCTGTGTGCCGGGCAGTCACAAGGTGATCGTTGTGGCTTTGGAGATTCTCGACGGGTCTTTCCACAAGTGGCATGCCCCTAAGAAATACGCCCGGCCCACAACTTCCGGCTTGACTGCCGAGATCATCGGACCCACCGATTCGCTGACGATTGAGCTTACCTGGGACGGCCAACCCGGCCCGCTTGTCGAGAGGTTCGTCGGGGAGGACGAGTAGTACGGGGCACGCCCCAAGACGACCCCACCCTGCGCGGAAACCTCCGGCAATCCAACCGAAGATGAGTATCTCGAAGAAACCACGCCTGCTCTGCATGACCGATCTGTCTCTTGCGCCTCAGGCCCTGGATATCTTGCGGACTGCGGCCGATCTCGACTATCGTCCCGCCGACCGCGACGTGTTGTTCAGAACGATCGGCGACTACGACGCCTTTTGGGGACACGTCGATCTGAAGGTCGATCGTGCGGTGCTCGCTCGTGCCCGGCGGCTGAAAGTGATCTTCAGTGCATCGACCGGCACCGATCATATCGATAAGGAGGAAGCAGCCCGTCGGGGGATTCGGGTGCTGAGCATCACCCGCGACTACGGCCTGCTGGACACCTTCACCGCCACGGCCGAGTGTGCATGGATGTTGTTGTTGGCCTGTCATCGACACTTCCGTGCCGCAACGAGTTCGGTACTGGAGGGCCGGTGGTGCAGCGAGACCTTCCGTGGCCGCCAATTGGCCAACCGCACCCTGGGTGTGCTCGGCATCGGCCGGCTCGGCAGGATGACCGTGGAAATGGGCAAAGGTTTCCAGATGCGGGTATTGGGTTGCGACCGTTTGCCTTTCGAGATCGAGGGCGTCGAGGCCGTCGATTTCAATACCTTGCTGCGTGAGTCCGATGCGATTTCAATCCACATTCACATGGAGCCCGCGAACTACCACTTGTTCAACGACGACGTCTTTTCCCTAATGAAAGAGGATGCCGTGCTGGTCAACACCAGCCGGGGGGACATCATTGACGAGGCTGCTTTGATTCGCGCCCTGGAATCGGGCAGACTTGCCGCATTCGGCGCCGACGTGCTCCATGACGAGTGGCGTGAAGACATGCGGCAGTCTCCGCTGGTTCGGTACGCCATGACCCACGACAATGTCATTGTCACGCCGCACATTGGCGGGTGTACCTTCAGGTCGCTGGTCGATGCCCGAGTATTCGGTGCGCGGAAGTTGGTACACTATCTGCAAACCGGCGAGGAGTTGACAATGCCCCGAAAAAGGGACCAGGTTTAATTTGTGCGAAGCACCCTTCGGGCCGTTCCGGCAAATTAAACCTGGTCCCTTTTTCGGCCCACTTTGTCTGAGAGTCGAACTATTGAGAAACGCTGCCCACGTTATCACGGCAATGTTGCTATCTGCTTGTGCCGGGGCCTTGGCTGCCGAGTGTCCGAGTGGGCCCAAGGTTCTGGAGTGGGAACCCCTTCCCTCGCTTCCCGACTCGCGAGGACTTGCCGGAGCATTTGTCGGGGTGAGCGGCGATGCTCTAATTGTCGCCGGCGGAGTGCGGTCTCCTGATGAGTACGCCGCGAGAGGGAGGAGAAAGGTCTGGCAGGACAATATCCATGTGCTCGCAAAACCCGATCGAGAGTGGAGAACCGGGTACAAACTGCCGCGAGCGTTGGCCTGCGGGGTGTCGCTGACGACGGCCGAAGGCGTGGTCTTGCTCGGCGGCGGCGATGCGGAAGAGCACTATGCCGAGGTGTGGCTGCTTCGATGGGCCGACGGGGAGATCGAGATCATTGAGTTGCCGTCCCTACCATCTCCGGCGGCGTTTTTCTGTGGGGCGATGATCGACAACACCATCTATGTCGCCGGCGGACGCGAGCAGCCGGATTCGCCCACCACGCTTCGGCCCTTTTGGGCCCTGGACCTCTTTGAGCCGAATGATGAGTTGCACTGGGAAGTGCTCCCGCCCTGGCCCGGCAAATCGCGAATGCTGGCGGTCGCCGCGGTCCAGGACGGGTTGTTTTTCCTGATCAGCGGTGTGACACTCGACCCGAGCAGGCCCGGCGACGACAAACGCGTCTTTCTTACCGATGGCTACGTTTACCGGCCGAAAACCAAACAGTGGAAGCCGATTGCCGGTGTGCCGCGCTGCGTCGCGGCGGCACCGACGCCGGCGGTGGCGTTAGGGGACTCGCACTTTGCCGTTGTCGGCGGCGTCCACGGTGCAAGTTCGTTCCCCCTCGGCGAGTTGCAGGAAGATGCTCCCGGCTTTCCGGCCGACATTCTCACGTACCACACGATCACCGACACCTGGACACTAAACGGCCAGTTTCCGAAAAACTGCACTTTCTGAGAAAACGGCGATAATTGGTATCCACTAAAAAAGGCTCTTCCGTCATGCTACGGTTTCTAAACAAGCCACACAACGGAGGAGCCAAGGATGGCGAATTCGAGATGTCGCTGGGA
>JAUWJC010000540.1 GCA_030607895.1 Pirellulales bacterium | reverse complement strand
AGAGTTTTCGGTTTGCCGACGGTGCCTGTCCCCTTTTTCGGACGGCGAATACCGAGCACCGTGGAAAAAGGGGACAGGCACCTCGCGGCTACGGTTTTTCCCGCACTTCCAGCCGATATCTGCGGGGAGTCCGAAATCGGTGCCAGTCCCCATTTTCCACTGACCGCTTACAGTTTGAGATCAGTAGCTCCTGGCGCGGCGGCTAAACAGGTCTACTTTTTGGTTGTTCGCTCCACCTCGCACAAAAAGGCCTTGTACTCGGGGATCATCGTGTCGGGGTCGCCGACGTGTGATGTTAGCCGGTTAGCGCTGGGGCCGGTTGCCAGGCCCTCGTAGCCAAAGTGCCAGACGATGGCCACCTGCTCCACTTGCTTGTCGGCAATCGCGAGTGGCTTCAAACGCCCGGTGACCACGGCCGGCAGACTGATCCGGTCGCGGGCCGTGCTGACCGTGACGTTGTCGCCGTTGGCGATGCCGTTGCGGCTGGCCAACTCCTTGCTTATCTCGACGAACGCATTCGGTACCAACTCGACCAGCCAGGGCAGGTTCCGCGACATGGCGCCGGCCAGCCAATGCTCGGTCATCCGGCAGGTGGTGGCAACGATGGGGAACTTGTCCGACGTGCCGATCCGGTCCGGCCGCCACACGCGGACGAGCGGATTGACTTGCTGGGGCGACAGGCCGTTGGCCACGGGACTCTCCAGCGGCTCGTAGTGCTCCGGAAACGGACCGTCGCCAAGCGAAGGGGCATACAGTTGGGCCTGACCGTCACCCAGCATGATGAACGCCCGGCGGCCTTGCGGATTGGGTGTGCCGTCGGGATTGACCGGCGGGGGCCAACCGCCGTCGGGAACGTCGCCCGTCCAGCTACCCGCCGACCAGTCAAAGGCCACCACCGGCTTTTGCTTGGCCCAAGGTTGCCCTTTCTGATTGCAGCCGGCCCGATTGTAGAGAATCCGCCGGTTCGCGGGCCACGACCATGACCAGTTGGGCTCCAAGCCCAGCGGATCCGCCTGGGGTAGGGACCTTTCGCGGCGAGCCATCAGGTTGCCCGAGTCCGTCTGACTCCCGCAATACAGCCAGTTGCCCGACGCCGTCGAGCCGTCCGCCCTAAGGAGCGAGAACGACGGCACCAGGTCGCCCTTGTTGAATTTCTTGCCGATCTCGGGCAGTTCCACGTCGGCGAGAAACCGGCCGTTGATTTCCCGGGCGACGCGTCGCGGGTCGGGTCGGTCGCCGTGACCGTAGTCCCACGCCAGATGGACAATCGGTTGGGCGAACACACCACCGACCGCGTACAGTCGCTTGAGTTCCTTGGCGAGCCGATCGATAATCCACAGATCGCTCCGCACGCCGCCCGGCCCCGGCACGGCGGCGTATCGCCACTGGGCCCAGCGACCCGAATTGGTCACGCTGCCCTGCTTCTCCATCGAGGCGGCTACCGGCAGCAGGAACACCTCGGTTTTGATGTCCTCGGGCTTCGTGCCGGGCCGACGCCAGAACGTGGCCGTTTCGGTCTCAAACAGGTCGGCGACCACCAGCCAGTCGAGTTTCTCGAGGGCTTCGCGCTGCCGGCCCGCATCGGGTCCGCTGACGGCCGGGTTCTGACCCAGCACGATCATGCCGCGAACGGTGCCGCGGTGCATCGCCTCGAACATGGCCATGTACGAGCAGTCGCCCTCCCGCTTGGGAAGATACTGGTAGGCAAACTGGTTGTCGGCCGTTGCGTGATCGCCCCAGTAGGCCTTCAGCAGGCTGACGGCGTATTTGGGATAGTGCTGCCACCAGTTGGCGCTCTTTGGCTCGGTGGTCGTCGGCGTGTTTGCGGCCAGATAATCGGCCAACGACGCCTGGTCGGCCGTGGGGCTCTTCATATAGCCGGGCAGCAAGTCGAACAGCAACCCGTGGTCGGTCGCGCCCTGCACGTTGGAATGTCCCCGAAGCGCGTTAATCCCTCCCCCGGCCACACCGATGTTACCCAATAACAACTGCAAGATGGCGTAGCTGCGTATGTTCTGCGTGCCGTGCGTATGCTGCGTGGCACCCATCGCGTAAAGGATCGTGCCGGATCGGTCCGGCTTGCAGGTATCGCAAAAGGTCCGGGCGACCTGTTCCAACTTAGCCACGGGCGTGCCGCAGACTTGCGAGACCTTCTTGAACGTGTATCGGGCGAAGTGCTTCTTGAGCAACTGGAACACGCAGTTAGGGTTTGCGAGCGTGGGGTCCTTGCGGATCGTGCCGTCGCCGTCTCGTTGGAATCCCCAGTGCCGCCGGGTGTAGTGGCCGTGCTCGATCGGCCCAAAACGGCCCGCGTCGAACTCGAAAGCCGGATCGACCAGGAAGCTCGCATTTGTATGGGCGATCAGGTAGTCGCGGTGAAGGAGCCCGTTTTCCAGCGCGTAGTGGATCAGCCCGCCGATAAAGGCGATGTCGGTCCCAGCCCGCAGCGGCGCGTACAGATCGGCGACGGCCGAAGTGCGCGTGAACCGCGGATCGACGGAGATCAGCTTTGCGCCCTTCTGTTGAGCCTTGCCGATCCATTTCATGGCGATCGGGTGGTTTTCGGCCGGGTTGGAACCGATGACCAGGATGCAGTCGGCGCTGGCCAGGTCGATCCAATGGTTGGTCATCGCGCCCCGGCCGAACGATGCGGCCAGGCTGGCGACCGTCGAGCTGTGGCACACTCGCGCCTGGTGTTCCAGGTAGACGATACCCAGAGCCCGGGCCAGTTTGCCGAAGGCGTAGCACTCTTCGTTATTCAAGGCGGCCCCGCCCAGGCAAGCGATTGCCTCGGTACGGTTGACGGTGCGGCCTTTCGGACCGGTTGTTTGGAAGGAGTCATCGCGGGTTCGCTTGATACGCCGGGCAATTCGGCCGATGGCCCAGTCCCAGTCCTTTTCTTCCCAGTCCGTCGACCCGGCGGCACGATACTTAACCTTAGTCAGCCGCCTTGGGTTGTTGGCGATTTGGACCATGGCGGTGCCCTTTGGGCACAGTGAGCCGAGGTTGATCGGATGGTCGGGATCGCCTTCGACGTGGAGCACTTT
>JAUWJC010000452.1 GCA_030607895.1 Pirellulales bacterium | reverse complement strand
GGCAAGTGGCGGTAGTAGACTTCCAGGATCATGGTTGCCATTGACGTGCAGTATAGGCGTCCACCCCGTTTGCCGTGGCTGCCCGCTATGAACCAGCTTCCTTCCTCGTGACCCTTGGTGGCTTGCGATTTGACCAACTGGTCGCGCATCACGCTGTTCCACTTCTTCCAGAGATCGCCTTCCCAGTGCCGCATCACTTGGGTGGCGTAGTAGTTGTAGTACATGTTGCTCTTGGCGGGGCCCCAAGCGCTGACCTGCTGCGCGCCCCGCGCCAAGGCCGGGTTCTCCTTCTTCCAGCCAAGGTACATCCGGCAGAGAAGCCCGATCGCCGTGGTCGCCTGACCCGCCCCGGGAGTTGCGTAGCCGTAGCTGGCGCCGCTGTTCTGTTGCACGGTATCGAGATAAGTGAAGGCCTTTTTGACAACGACGGGCGGGATGCGGAGGTAGGCCATGTGGCCGCTCTTAAGCGCCATGATCTGCCAACCGACCACCGAAGTGTCGCCCTTCTGCCGCGGTTGATATCGCCAGCCACCTCCGACCGGGTCCTGGGCGTAGCAGATGAAATTGACCGCCTGCTGGGCCGGGTTGTACAGGCCCTTGTCGTGTGTCATGGCGTAAGCCTCGCAAAGCACGATCGAGGCTATGCCGTGCGAGTACATGTTTCCGCCGGCCTCGTGTAGCGAGCCGCCCTTGGGGCTGAGTTTCATCTGTTTGACCAGAAAGTACAGCCCGCCCTTGACGGTCTTCTTGTACTTGCCCGTCTTGTGCGTCTGCCCGGCGCCCAGAAACGGCAGCACCGCCAGAGCGGTAGCGCCGATCCGCGCTTTGGGTAGAGTGCCCGGGTTGCGGCACTGGCCGTGGCATTGGGGCGACAATTGGTGAGCGAAGCTCCAGCCGCCGTCGGGAAACTGGTGGTTGGCCAGCCACTTCAGGGCCATGGCAACCGCCTTCTCGCTGCCCGCACTGCCGCCGTATTTGCCCACCAAACCTTGTTTCCCCTTGCCGCGTCCCGATAAACCGCTGCCCGTGTAAGCGCCGACTGTGGCCAACAGGTCGTTCCTCGGCGCGTGCTCCAGACCAAACTCGTTTAGCTCGACCGCAACCGCCGCCGCCTCCATCTCGTCGACCGGCGAAACGTCCGGGTCCTCCGGCTCCACCTCGACCGCCACCGGGTCCGAGATCACATCGAGGTCCAGGTCTTCGATATCCTCGTCTTCCAACTCATCGAGGTCGTCCATCTCGTTTTCGCCCGGCCCCATCACCAGTTCGCGAAGATCCCTGGGCAACCCCTCGGGAATCGTCAGCATGGCCAGAATCAGCAGGATAATCATGTGGAAGACCATGCTGATAAGCCAACTGGGCGTCTGCCGGACGGCCTCGCGCATCCACGGATTGGCCGTGCCCATCTCGTCGGCTTCCAACAATTCCTCGCGGACGCCGGTTGCCTTGGCGCCTCTGACCTGCTCGACGCCCTGCTTGCCGGCATCATCGGCGGGCGGTTTCTTATTCTTCGCGGCCGCCTTGGCCGCCGATTTATCTTCTCCCTTGGCCGCCTTGGCCCTGTTCTTCCCAGAAGGCTTCTTTGCCATCGCTCTCTACTCTAGAGCCTTTCGACCCAGAGCCTATTGAAACCGTGTGCCTGTTCCCTTCTATACCTCTGTGTAATTTAGTCCCCCCATTGCAATGTCAGTGCGTTGGAGGGGCGGCATGAAACCGTCGGGAGAAGGATGTTCCGAAGCGTATCCTATTATTTAGTATAACGTTACACACACTCCGCAGCCAACCCTGCCACGGCGGGGACAGCAATTGGTTCATCGCGCTTTGCGCGCCGAAAAAGGGACCAGGTTTAATTTGTGCGAAGCACCCTCCGGGCCGTTCCGGCAAATTAAACCTGGTCCCTTTTTCGGCCGGATTATTGCCGGCTCTCGCCAACGCTGGCGGTCTACGCCATGGCAAGGCATAATGCAATGAGAGAGTTTGCTTCTCGACCGTCAAGCGGTAAGAAGGGTAGTAATGGCTGAGGAGTTCGATCCTTACCGGAAATGGCTGGGTATCCCCCGCGAGGAGTACCCACCCAACCATTACCGCCTCTTGGGCGTCGGTCTGTTCGAGTCCGACCTGGACGTGATCTCGAACGCCGCCGACCGCCAGATGGCCCATGTCCGCACGTTTCAATCGGGCAAGTACTCCGGGCTTTCGCAGGAACTGCTCAACAAGCTTTCTGCCGCTCGCGTTTGCCTGTTGGACGCCCAGAGGAAAAAGGCCTACGACGACCAGCTTCGGGCGAAGCTGGCAGCGGCCAACCAGCCACCGGTGGCTTCCACCCCACCCCCACCGCGTCCAGGTATGTCTTCCGGCCCGTCGGGCGGTGTAGGCGTGCCGCCGGTGACTCCCCAGCCGGCCGCGTGCGGTATCCAAAAGAAGCGGTCCGAGGCAACCGCCTACCGCAACCGGCGAAAGAAATCCTCGTGGCAGGTCCCGGTGGTCATTGTTGTGATGGTGCTGGTGATGCTCGGCCTGTTGGTAGTCGTGCTGAACAATTCGCCCGACGAAGCGCCCAGAAAGCGTCCTTCCGCCTCGACCGAGCGGCATCCCAGCCTGATTTATCCGCCAACCCAACAGAAAAACCCGTCCGCGGGAAAACATCGCCCCAAACGCGACCGGCGACAACATCCACCGCAATCGGTGGACGATGGCCGCGATATTGCCGATCCCGTCCAGGCCAGTCCGCCAGAGGGTTCGGATACGCTGGGCAAAATCCGCGGCTTCACCGGCCACGGCGCGCCGGTGAACGCCGCCGTGTTCTCGCCCGACGGCCTGTTCATTCTATCGGGAAGTGAAGACAAATCGGTTCGCTTGTGGGACGTGGGTGCCGGGCACGAGTTGCGGCGGTTCGAGGGGGTGACCGGGCCGGTGTCGGCCGTGGCCATTTCGTCCGACGGACAGCACGTTGCGGCCGCCAGCGGCCAACTCGATCCGCCCATCGAAGGCGTAATCCGCGTCTGGGAGACCGCCGGCGGACAGGAAACCACGCGGATCGACACGAGCAGCGTGAAACTCGTTCACGACATCAAGTTCTCCGACGACGGCAAGTATCTCTTCCTGGCCGGCCACGACAACACCGTGCGTCTGATTGACTTGTCCAGCGGAGAGGAAGTGCGGAGTTTCAGCGGCCACACCGGGCCGGTTCGCAGCGTGGCGGTTTCGCCGGGCGGGCAGCGAGTGCTTTCCGGCAGCGACGATGGCACGGTTCGGGTTTGGAACCGCTTTAGCGGCAAGGAGATGCGACGCCTTACCGGTCACGGCGGCCCGGTAGGCGCGGTGGCCTTCCAGCCGAAATCGAAGTTCGGGCTGTCCGGCGGCGCCGACAAGACGGTCCGCCTCTGGAACCTGAACAGCGGCCGGCAACTGTGCGAGATGCTCGGCCACACCGGCCCGGTCAGTTCCGTTGCCTGTACGGCGGACGGAACCCGCGCACTTTCCGGCAGCCTCGACGGCACTATCCGGCTTTGGCAGTTGCCCGACGGCAAACAACTCGTCTATTTCGACGCGCACTCCGGCGGGGTGCGAAGTGTGTCGTTCTCACCCAGTGGTCACCGCGCGGTATCGGCCGGCGGCGACACGGTTGTCCGCCTCTGGGGGTTGCCGGAAGATATCGCGTCGGCAGTGCGGAACCTGGCCGATCAAGAAGACCCGGATGCTCATCTTCCAAGCGACGATATTCCTCAGTCCAAGCTACTGGCGATTCCAGACGCCGCG
The DNA here is from genome assembly GCA_030607895.1 of Pirellulales bacterium. Classification (GTDB taxonomy): domain Bacteria; phylum Planctomycetota; class Planctomycetia; order Pirellulales; family Thermoguttaceae; genus JAUWJC01. The sequence continues at coordinate 152 of JAUWJC010000452.1, read as the reverse complement.
GCACAACAACGGGCGGAGAAGCTAATTGGACAGCGCCACTTTGGCATCACTCGCGGCTGTAAACCTTGGGTGGAAAACACCTTATCTCGTCATCGTGCGGTCCGGTGATGCATGATTTGATTCGGTCCACGTCGATCCCCAACTCGTGTAGT
>JAUWJC010000029.1 GCA_030607895.1 Pirellulales bacterium | reverse complement strand
GATGTGGGGTGTTGACCTAAGCTCCAGGGTAACTATAATCGACTGGTGTGCTAGCAATGGTTGCTGGCACGGCGGGCTGCATGAGCGGTCCAGAAAACCGAAATCCTCGCCCGTGCCGAGTATAGCAAACAAGTATTGTTAGCAAACAGCCGGGATTCCGCCACTAATGTTTACGAAAGCCAATACCAAAAACACCCTTTTTTGCAGCGTCTCAAGGCCCGGTGGGAATTGCTGTAATCGAATGAAGTTCCGGGGTGCAACAATCCCGGGTGCAACAATCCGTTACTGTACCCTTTTGCGATCAGAAAGGGTCATCAAACAGGAGAAGCAATCATGACACGCAATTTTACCAGCACGTTTCTGGCGGTATTTGTCGGCCTGGGTCTCTCGGCCGGTGCCCGGGCGGAGACCATTGTCTTCTACGACGGGGCCAGCATACCCGAGTTGGGGATATCCAGTTACGACGGACTGAAAGACGTCCGGCTCAACAACAAGGCGTACGGGCCCGGGGATGGGAACGGCGGTGCTGCTTCCAGGTTATTCGTCGGGCACGCCCATGCAATCAACGAGGGCCTGATGGGATTCGACTTGGACTGCATGGCCGGCTGGAAGGCGACCGGGAATGCCACTTTGCAGTTGACAGTTTACGAAGAGAGGACCGGGGATGGTGAGTACTTTGATCTCTACCGCTTGTGGCCCACCAACGCCAACTGGATCGAAGGAGAGCACAGCGTCGGCAACCCTCCATCAGACGGCGAGCCCACCTGGAACCATCGGGCCCACCCGTCCACGGACTGGGTTGGCGCAGTGGGCACGGGCGACTACCCGGGCCTGGGCAATCCGGGCGACGGCTATGAGCTTCTGCCCATCGACTCGATCTATGATGATGACTACGTGGACGATCAGGTCGTGACCTTCACGATCCCACAAGCCACGATGCAGGACATGCTCGACGGGAACAACGCGGGCCTGCTGCTCGTGCATCGTGATCTGGGCAACGGCAGCAGAGAGATGTTCTTCAAAAGCAGGTCCTATGGCAGCAGCGGTCCGACGCTGACCGTTCAGGCCGTAGTCCCCGAGCCGGCAACGTGGATGTTCTTGATCCTCGGCGGGCTGTCCCTGGTCGTCTTGCGGCGGCGTCGCACGCGCCGAGCCGGCTGACGATCGTGGCAACACGATCCGTCCTTCGAATAGGATGGACACAATGGCCCAGGTCGGTGGGAATCGGAAACCCCAACTGCCAATGCCGAAAACCTCGCGGGCTTTCACGCTCGTGGAACTCTTGGTGGTGATTACCATCATCGGCATCCTGATCGCGCTGCTCTTGCCGGCGGTGCAAGCTGCCCGGGAAGCGGCACGCCGGGCGCAGTGCGCAAACAATCTGAAACAAATCGGGTTGGCCATTCACAACTACCACGCGGCCAACAGGTGCTTGCCGCCCGGCGGAGTGCATACGGGCATAACCAACGCGGTTGAGTTGGACCGTGGCAACTGGGCCATCGCCATCCTGCCCAACCTGGAGCAGGAAGCCCTGTTCAACATCTACACGCAAGAGTTGCACAACACGCACGCCAACAACTTGCCCGTGCTGAAAACCTTGTTGACCCTGATGGTGTGCCCCTCTGACGATCAGACCAGGCGGCTTGAAGTGCCGCATCAATTCCCATCGATGGGGGAGCTTGCCCCGGGATCATACAAGGGCGTGGCGGGCAAGCGGTGGGGTACGACGAACGGCTACTGGGATTACCCACCCTACGGCGATACAAGCAGGGGTTACATGCGCACCAGGGGCCCGTTGCACATGGTTGGGGCCGGCAATCACGGCACCGAAAGATTCGCCGACATCATAGACGGCAGTTCCAATACGTTTCTGGTGGGCGAGTACCATACCCAAACGAACAATCCCCGACGCACGTTCTGGGCCAGCACGCACTCCTTCCACAACCTGGCCACCCCGCAGTTGGAATCGTACACCCGCATTCCCGACTTCGACGCCTGCATGAGCGCCAACGGCGATATGTTCTACCAGTGCCACCGTTCATTTGGTAGCCTGCACGCGGGAGGGACGATCAACTTCGTGATGTGTGACGGCTCGGTGCGGGGAATCAGCCCAAGCATTGACGGAAGTCTGTTCGAAGACGTCGCCACAATCGCCGGCAGGGAAGTTGCAGCCGGGTTCTGAATAGGGTGGAACGGTCATGGTCTTGCGAGTCTCACTCATCTGTTTGTTGCTGGCCTGTGCGGGTTGCGGTGGAGAATCGTTCCCCGTGGCGCCCGTCTCGGGCACGGTAACCCTGAACGGCAAACCGCTAGCGGGGGCACGCGTGGGTTTCGAGCCGAAACGTTCGGGGGAAGACGCTGCCGCGGGCCCGGGCTCGTATGGGACTACCCACGAGCAAGGCCGCTTCCGCCTGGTGTCGCTCGACGACCGGCCGGGGGCCGTGATCGGAACGCACCGGGTGTGGATTCGCACGTTCAAGGGCAAGGAAGGGCCCAATGGCATCATCGAAACGGTCGTCGAGGAGAAGGTTCCTGCCCGATACAACTCCCAAACGGAGTTGACTTTCGACGTCCCGGCGGAAGGCACGGACACTGCGGATCTTGCCCTAACGTCCCGGTAACCGGTCGTCCAGACCCCATTGTCGCCGCGCCTCGAAGGCGATTACCGCCACGCTGACCGAGAGATTCAGGCTGCGGGCGTCGGGGCGGATGGGAATCCGCAGGCAGCGGTCGGTGTTGGCATCGAGTAGCGAGCGGGGAAGCCCTTGCGACTCGCTGCCGAAAACCAGCACGTCGTCTTTCTCGAAAGCCGCATCGGTGTAGCTGATGTCGGATGTTTTGGAGAAATACCAGAACGACCGCCGCGGCAGGCGCTCGACCAAGGCGTTCCAATCGTCCACCACTTCCCACGCCAGGTGCTTCCAGTAGTCCAGGCCGGCGCGACGCAAGTATCGATCGTTCAACTGGAAGCCCAGCGGCCGGACCAACCACAGCTTGGCTCCCACGGCAACGCACGTGCGACCCACGCTGCCGGCGTTGTAAGGAATCTCCGGTTGGAAGAGCACGATGTGCAAGGTCGGATCGTACATTAGTTGAGAGTTGAGAGTTGAAAGTTGAGAGTTCACGGGATTTTCTTTCAAGCCACGGATGAAACACGAATCAAACACGGATTGAAGACAAAAGGAGGCAGGCAAAAGGTGCCGGTCATCTTTTTCCTGGCCCGAACGCCGCCCCAATGATGTGTTCGGTAATCTCTTCGTATTGAAGGTCTAGCTTGCTCCTTCTATCCGTGTTTCATCCGTGGCCCGGTTCCGGCATCCCGGCAGAAGTCGGGAACGGTCAACTCTCAACTTTCAACTCTCAACTATCAACTCTCAACTACCGTTTACCCGGGCGTGTCGAGGTATGGATCCTGACCCATCTGTCGCTGCATTTTCTTCCGTTCCTTCTCGAAATACATCATTTCCCGACGGTCGCGGAAGTGTCGGCGTTCCACTTTTTTCTGGGCCTTGCGGAATATCTTGCCGAGGTTCTGCCAGGGACCTTGCGGCTTTTCGCCCAGGGTTTTGAGTTTTTTCGACTTCTTCGGCCCCAATCCGGCCAATAGCAGATCGTCGTCCAGAGCAATGTACTGCCGGTAGGTGCCCGGATCGCCTTGGCGTCCACAGCGGCCGATGAGTTGCCGGTCGATTCGCGCCGAGTCGTGCATTTCGGTGCAGATGACGTGTAACCCACCCAGTTCCAACACGCCGTCGCCCAGCTTGATATCGGGTCCCCGGCCGGCCATGTTGGTGGAGACGGTTACTTTCCCGAGCAATCCCGCGCGGCCGACGATCTCGGCCTCCTCGGCGATGTGGTTGGCGTTTAGCACGCGATACTCGATGTTCCTCTCGGCAAACAACCGCGAGAGATGCTCCGACTTGTCGATCGAGCGGGTTCCGATCAGCACGGGCCGACCTTCGGCGTGCAACCCGCACACTTCATCCACCAAGGCCGCCCACTTCGCGGCGGCATCGCCGAACACGGCGTCGGGTAATCGGCGGCGGATTACCGGGCGGTTGGTTGGCACGGGAATAACATGGCACCGGTAGATCTTGTGCAGTTCCCGGGCCGATGCCCGTGCGGTACCCGTCATGCCGGCCAGCTTCTCGTAGCGGAGGAAGAAGTCCTGCACGGTAACCCGGGCGGCCTGGCTGGTGGCCACGGTTACCTCGACATTTTCCTTGGCTTCGACGGCCTGGTGTATTCCGTCACGCCACTTACGTCCTTCTCCCAGCCGGCCGGTGAACTCGTCGACAATGACCACCTCGCCGTCGCGGACCACGAACTGCCGATCCAGTGTGTACTCCCGCTCGACGATAATCGCCCGTTCCACGTAGCGATAGATATTGACCATTCCGACGGTGTCCATAGCCTCGGGCTTGGGCAGCGTGCGTACTTTCAAGCGGCCTTCCCGGGTAAGCTCGGCCGTTTTCTTGTCGTGGTCGTATTCGTAGTCTTCATCCTCGATGAACTTGTCCGTGACCGAGGCACTCCACTTGTAGCACTCCACTGCCAGCTTCTCTTCCGCGGTCGGCAGCGCGCTGATGATGAGCGGTGTCCGGGCCTCGTCGATGAGGATGCTATCGGCTTCGTCAACCAGGGCGAAGAAGGGTTCGCGTTGAACCGGTTGTTCGCCGGCGCCGCTGCGTTGCCCGAGCATTCCACCCAAAAGATCGTTCTGCCCCTCCTGTATCCGCCGCAAGAGCAGCCGGTCGCGAAGGAAATCGAACCCGAACTCCTTGGCCGTTCCGTAGGTGATGTCGCAGGCATAAGCCTTGCGCCGCTGATTCTGCGGCATTTGCGTTTCGATAACTCCCACGGTCAACCCGAGGGCCTTGTAGACCGGTCCCATCCACTCGGCGTCGCGGCGGGCGAGATAGTCGTTCACCGTTGCCAATTCGCATCCCTTGCCGGCCAGGGCATACAGGTACAGCGGCAGCGTGGCGGACAGGGTCTTGCCCTCGCCGGTCTGCATCTCGACGATCGACCGATTGAACATGGCGATGCCGCCGAGTATCTGCACGTCGAAGTGCCGCATGTTGACGGTTCGCCGGGCGGCCTCGCGTACCAATGCAAAGGCCTCGGGCAGCAGCCGGCCAAGCGGTTCGCCGCTTTTCGCCCGATAGCGCACCGACAGGCTCCGCTTGCGGAGTTGCTGATCGGTCAGTTCGCGCAGTTCCGGCTCGAACGATGCGACCTTCGGCAATAGCCCCGCCCAGCGCGCAAGTCGCCACTGAACCGGCCCACCCGCCACGGGCCGGATCTTGACCGGACCTACCTTGTGGGCCGATTTATCGTCCGACGCGGGAGTCGATTCGCTGCTGGGAACATCGCTCAAAGTGCTCGTGTCCTCTCGTGGTGGCTACGGTAACCGGAATCATACATAGGTCGCCTCCCGTTCGATTCTGGCTTTTAGACGTGGATTCATCGAGTCCCGCAGCCGTACAACATCCACCGGGTGTTTCAGGAAAGTTTCCAGATCCTGTCTTAGCATGGCCGTGATAAACAGATCGGGGCGATCGGTCTGGAAAACCACATCGACATCGCTCTCGGGTGTAGCTTCGTTTCGGGCGTAGGAGCCAAAATAGCCCAGAGCACGCAAATGGTACTCTTCCGCGTATTGCTCCTTGAATGTCCGCAACAGGGCACGCAATTCCGTGGGCTGCAATACGGCCTTGCTCATATCGCGACCTCCACAATCGTCATCGTGTCGTTGCCGAAAATGCCCGATTCCCATGACCACCAATTATACCGCGCAATCGGTCCACGGGAATTGGCTGCCAATGGCGCCGGTACGCTTGATCCACTGTTTCGGCGTCAAGGTGAAGCTGTTTAGGCCAGCCCGTGCTCTAAACCCGTCGAATTCGACGGGGTTAAAATCCAGGTTGTTAAGCCGCTCCCAGATGCCCAGAAACTCAATCGTATTGCGGTTGCGCAGCCAATTTCGGATCAGGTCATCACACAAGGCTTCATCGGCAAGGAATCAGCGCACCGCCGGATTAAGAATCGCGTGGGTGAACCGGGGATGTCAGAATGCAGTGCCATATTCTCAGAAACTCCACTTCTCATTTTCCATAAATGTTTCCAAGTTCAAGCATGGTATGCTAAAGTGCTCGCATACGTTGGGAATCCTTGCCGCGTGTGGTCTCTTGGCCTCTTGCGTCACGACACATGCATCTTCGTGTAATTTGGCCTTGGCAATTACGAACGGATCAGCGACAGGTTTCCCCTGAAGCAATTTTTTCTTCTTGACAAGGGCCTGGAAATGAGGAACCGTGAAAATCTCCGTGACGAAGTTCAACTCGTCAGTGGTTGGCGTGAGAAAGGAGTCACAATGATCCTTTACCCAGCCCGCCAAGTCGTCGTCCCGTCCTTCAAGTTCTTTTCTGACTTCACGAACCGAGATAATGCGCTGTCCCAAGATGAGAGCATCAAAGTTCTTCCAGAGCGACGGAAAGCGTTCCTGGTAGTAGTGCCTGAACAAATCGATCAAGGGACTGCTATCGAATACATAGATCATGCCGTTGCCCTCCTGGCGAACAACAGATGTTCCATGCCCGGTATGTTCTTGACCTTCACCCCCAGATAATCCGCCAATTGTTCGACGGAGATTCTGTTCTGATAATACCGACTGAAAGCCGCTCCCAAGTATCGCTCGCCAAGATAGGCACCCATGTTATGGTAGTAGTCACCGCCTGCCCCCGAACTCCTCTTGGCGGTTTGTGTCCACTGCCGACGTTTCTGATCATAGAATCGTTGTTCGACCAGGTTTCCGTCAAGCAGTTTCCTGAGAATGACTTCCTTGCTGACATGATACGTATTGGACAGTTGTTGGATCAATGCGTCATCGAGGGCCAAGTCTCTTGTTCTCCGGTCAAAGTCTTGCCCGGGGACAAGAAACTCCCCGGCAAAACGGTTGCAGAGAACTTCAATTCGCCGATTGTCATTCTCCAGGAGATCGGAATAATCCTCGAGTGGCCTGTCAATGCCGCCGGTCCGAAACAGCAAATGCGCCAACTCATGGAAAAGCGTGAATATCTGCCGACTCTTCGGTTTGCTGTTGTTCACGTAGATGATGGGAAACAGATTGTCATATAGGCAGAAGCCTGAGAACGAGTCGACGCGAAAGGCATCCTTGAAAACAAAGATGCCATGCTCTTCTAGCGCATCCCGCCAAGCCTTGATCGCCTCGTCGCGATCCTTCCATTGACACTGTGTGGCAAGATCAATGCCCAGATACTCTCGGACGCCGGTGGACATACTGACCGGTGACACGTCGGGGGCAAACGATAGGTCTCCGACAATGCGTTGTGCGGCCGGATTGGTATTGTCGTAGAGTTCGGCAAGGTTGACCTGCATTACTCTCGCCTTGCGGATCAGAAAGCGGATTTGCTGCGGCAGGTCTTCTATTGCTTCATCAGGTAATGTGCGAAATGATTGTCTCGGCGTTTCCTCTTGCGGCGGTGCAGGGAAAAAGAACATCGCTAGCGGCCGCTTGTAGACCACGTAGGCGATACGTTCCAACTGGGCATATGACGGGCTGTCCCTGCCGTCCTCCCAATCCCGAATGGTCTTTGCCGTAACGCGTTTGCGCTTCATCTTTCGGGCCACATCATCTACAGCCAAGCCGGCTTCTTCTCTCGCCCATTTGAGAATATCAGAATTGACGGGAATTCTCTCGCTCATATCGTGACCTCCACAATCGTCATCGTGTCGTTGCCGAAAATGCCCGATTCCCATGACCACCAATTATACCGCGCAATCGGCCCACGGGAATTGGTTGCCGACGGCGAGAATGGCCCGAGGCCGGGCCGGCCGTCACTTGTCCAGCCGCTTGATCTCGGCCACTTCGTAGACGGGCGCGTAGCCATGTTCCGGCTTGGCGCCGCCGGCCAACTGACCGCGAACCTCGACAAAATGTCCCCGCTCCAGCCCTGCTCCGAGCGAATCCTTGCCGAGCACCACGCTGCCGCCGTAGTCGTCGGTTTGGCCGTCGATGGGAATGTAACGGAGCTTCCAACCGCGGTCGATCTGGGAATACTCCAGTTTTCCCCGCAACCACCGGTACTCCGGATCGTGGCCGTATCTGGCCGAAGGGGTAAACGATCCACTACTGCCAGACGCCAACCGGACCCCGCCCGAGGTGCGTGGCGACTGCAACCCGGCCGACGATGCCGACGAGCGTGCCGGGGGCAGGTCCATTATGTCGATCGCCTTGCTCGGAGTGGTCGACCGGCCGGTGCTCCGCCCGGCGGATGTGGCCCCGTAGGGCCAAGGCCGGGCAAGGGATCGTGCGGCGGCATCCATCGGCCGTGGCTCGATGGTCCGGATAATTCTCTCGCGACCTGCCAGCGATCCGCCAACCGTCGAGTTCACGCCGCTCGGGCCGGTCTGCCCACCCGACGAGCCAGCGGTCGCCACGGCACTGGAAGTGGCGGCCGCTGGAATCGTCGGATCGGTGGCCAATTTGCCGATTGGCTCATTTCTGCCGCCAGACCGGCTATCGGTGGCGGCCGTGGTCAGCATATTGCCTTGGGAATTCCGAATGAGTGAGGGAGACTCCGCCCGTGCCTGCGACCAACTCGAGCCGGTCGATCGAGAGCTGTCGCTGCTGCCCTTATAGTTGTAGCTGCCGCCGGGAGGCAGATACCTGTTTGGCGTGGCGGCTTTGCCCGGTGTGGTGGCCGATGGCGCAGTGGCCGATGGTGTCTGAGGCGTGGCCCATTGCGGCGTGAACGTCCCAGGCGCAGTGGTCGCGGTGGGCGGCGAAGGAGATGTCTTTGGAGTTGTAGTCGAGGGCACGGCGTTCTGCGGTCCCAGCAGCCATTGGGGTGGCGTTTGAGGCTGCGCCGATGTCCCCCCCCCTGCAGGCGGCGCATAGTAGGGATTGGTCGCACCTTGCCCTGGTACACCTTGCCCTGGTATTTGGCCGGTGCCGGGAGGTGTAACCGTGGTGCGGCCGAAAAACGGGTCGGTCACCGATGTGCCGCTCTTGCAGCCGACAAGCACCGCTACCACAGCCAACACGGCAAGCAGCCGTTTCATTGGGTGGACTCCTTCTCACCGCTGAAAATGCCGAGGCGCTCGGAAGAAGTGGTAGATTAGCGATTTTGCCGTGTGTGTCCAGACCGAAAAAGGGACCAGGTTTAATTTGCCGCCTGCGGCCCGAAGGGTGCTTCGCACAAATTAAACCTGGTCCCTTTTTCGGTCTACGGCAGGATCGGCTTAACAACCGGGTCGAGCAGCATCCCTTGTGGAACGGTTACCTCAGATTGCGCCTCATCCGAATCGTCCGCGTTTTCCACGTACGGATTGCGAATCCGCAGGGGCTTGCGGACCATCCGGGCCGGTCTCGGCTCGGCCGCCATCTCATCCGAGCAATAGAGGTTGACAACTACAACGGGCCGTGGCGCACGCCCAGATCCCCTGGCGATCTGTCGAGAACAAGCCAGTTGCCCGTAGCCGCAAGCCTTCAGAATCGAGTAGCCGTAGTGGACCGGCGGGTGAAGGGCGAAATACGGGACGTGCTCAGAGCAATACTCACTCGCCGCAATCCCACACCAATAGTCGCCGTGCCAAACAGAGTACGGCCACATCCTGGCCGCACAGGCCGAGTTGGCCGAGCCCAGCGAGCCGACAAACACCAAGAGCGCCCAGATTACCCACGCCACCTTTTTGCTTATCATCGCAGTCACCCTGGTCAAGATAGTCGTCAGAAACCACCTAACTTACCAGATTAACACAATCCGACGGCAGATCAACCCCTGCGGTCTGAAAAAATGTAGAAACGCACCAATTGCACGTTTCTCAGTGCGTTTCACGCATCCCACGAAGACAGGCCGGATTTCAGCGAGGAAACGGTGGCAGACCTGGCTCGTTCGACTCGGAACGGAGTGGTGGCGGGCCCAGTTCGGGCATGTCGTATGGTTTGTCGGCTCCCGGCACGTCGGGCCCTTCGAAGACTATCTGGCTCAGGTCTTCCGGAAGCGCTCTCGGACCGCATCCGCCCACCATGAATAGCAGAATGGCACAACCCATCAGTAGGCCAAACCATGCGTGCATTGCACACTGCTCCGCAAAAACGAGCGAAATGTGTAGAATCAACTTCCCTGATCTTACCCCCTCGCCACCGTCAACAAAAGCCCCGCATGACCGCCGAGTCGCTGACCACGGAATTGAAGAGCGAGGCATACCGGCTGGGCTTCGACCTGGCCGGGGCGGCTCCTGCGATGGTGCCGCCGGGGCTGGAGCGTTTTCGCCGGTGGCTTGCTGCCGGATACGCCGGGCAGATGGGCTATCTGGCCGATCGGGTCGATGCCTATGAGCATCCGCGGCATGTGCTCGACGGGGTCCGCGGCATACTCATGTTGGGGGTCAACTACCGGACCGCCGAGCCTGGTGCGAGCGGTCCCGGCCGAGGCAAGGTCTCCCGATACGCCTGGGGAGCCGACTACCACGACCTGATCCATGCTCGGCTTCGACAGTTGGCCGATTTCCACCGGCGTTTGATTCCCACCGCCGGTGTGCGTGGCGTCGTCGACACGGCCCCACTGGCCGAACGCGAATTCGCCCGGCTTGCCGGACTCGGCTGGATCGGCAAGAACACCATGCTCGTAAACAGGAAGCTGGGCAGTTGGTTCTTTCTGGCCGCGCTTCTAACCACCGAGGAGTTGGTTTGCGACGAACCGATCGAAGGGAGCCACTGCGGAAGTTGCCGGGCGTGTCTCGATGCCTGCCCGACCGGTGCCCTGGTCGACGCTTACCGACTCGACGCGCGCCGGTGTATCAGCTACTTGACAATCGAGCTGCGTGAATCGGTACCGGCCGAGTTGCGACCGCTCGAGGGCGACCGGCTGTTTGGCTGCGACGTTTGTCAGGAAGTCTGTCCTTGGAACCGGCAGACACCGGTTACGGCAGAAAAGGACTTCGAGCCTGCGTCGGACACGAATCCGGTAGACCTGGCCACGCTGTTCGCACTCGACGACGCGGGATTTCGCAAACGCTTTCGGCACACGCCCTTATGGCGCCCACGGCGGCGGGGCATCTTGCGAAACGCGGCAATCGTGCTGGGTAACTGCCCAACCGAAGAAGCGCCGGCCGGACTGGGTCGAGGACTTGAGGACGCGGAGCCGTTGGTGCGGGCTGCCTGCGCCTGGGCGTTGGGACAGTATGCCGATCCGTCTGCCCAAGACGCTCTGCATAAAAGACTGGCAGTCGAGTCGGATCGTGAAGTACGAGACGAGATTGAAGCGGCGTTTGAGAACGAATGAGATGAATATCGAAATGCGAAGTGCGCTGCGAAGCCGCAAGCGGCAGTCTGGCGCCTTGCTACCAGGCGGTCCAGCCGCCGTCGATGAGGAGGTTTTGGCCGGTGATGTAGCTGCTGGCGTCGCTGGCGAGGAAGACGACGGCCCCTTTCAACTCGTGGGGCAGGCCCATGCGCTTCATCGGGCTGTGGGTGCATAGGCGGCGGACCATTTCGGGCGACGCCTTTTCGGAAGGGAACGGTCCGGGGCTAAGGCAATTCACACGCACGTCGTCCCGGGCCCAATAGACGGCCAGGTGCCTGGTCAGGTGAACGATTCCGCCCTTCAGCGCGTGATAAGCGACCGGGCTGGCCGGCACGACTCCCTCATACGCTTCCGGGTAGGACGCCACCACGCCGTACATCGAACCGAGCATAATCACGCTGGCCGGGGCGTTCCGCCCGACGGCATGAGCCCGAAGCAGCCGGGCTAACTGGAAATATCCGGTGGCGTTGGCCAGTTGGCGCGTGAATTGCTCGGGCGTAACGTCCGTCCAATCGGCTGGGTGTCCCTCGTGCCCGTTGTTCACCAGCACGTCGATTTGGCCCACCTGCTGGACCGCTTCGGCAAAACCCCGGTCGACGGAAGCAGCGTCCATCTGATCCAGCGCGATCCCACAATGGCCGACTCCGTTCGGATCGGGCAGTGCATCGGCGACGGCTTGGGCCCGGTCGGAGTCGCGGCTGGTCACAACGACCCGGCTGCCGGCTTCAGCCAATGCCCGGGCAAGCGCGCCGCCCAGGTGTCCGCTGGCTCCGCTAATCAACGAGGCTTTTCCATTCAGGTCGAAGAGTTCTTGAACGGTTGGCTCGTGTTGTGGTTTGTCGTTCATACCGTCTGCCATTCGCCTTTTTCTACCGAGGCCAACGCGGCCAGGTTGCAACGTAGTGTCTGCAATCCTTCCTCGAGTGTACACAATGGCTCGGCGCGGCCATCGAGCACATCGAGAAACGCATTGGCCTGATCGACGAACATCGAATCGCGAGGGAGGTTTCCTATCGGCTCGTCGTGCCAAGGATCGTCAGGCGACATCTTCCAGCGCCAGCGAGAGCGATGATTCTCCAGCCGGACGGTTCCCTGCCGGCAGACGACGGTAATAGTCAGTTCGTTTGGGGCCTGATGTTGATTCAGGCTGTAGTTCCCCAGCACGTTGCCCTGCCGCGTGAGAACATGGACGGTGTCTTCCACCTCGACACCTTCGAGTACCTGATGCGCGGCATCGGCCACCAGGCGATCGACCGGGCCGACGAGCCATTGGCCCGCATTGAACATGTGCGTCAGTGCATCCTGGATAGCCCCACCACCGGTTGCCCGGTCCTGGTAGTAGATTTCGCGGTAGGCCGGCCGATAGGTGGGGAAATGCTGCCCGGTAATTACGATCAACTCCACCGGCTCGCCGAACCGCCCGGCGTCGATAGCCCCTTTCATCGCTCGAAGCATGGGATGGGCGCGCCAAACGTAGGCGACCACCGCCGCGAGTCCCCGTTGCCTGACGATTTCGGCAAGTGCATCGATTCCTTCGAGAGTTGTGCTGAGTGGTTTTTCGATGAGCAGATGGACGCCTGCCCGGGCGAGTTGGCTGGCCATGGGTATGTGGAGATGTGCCGGCGCCGCGATGACGGCCGCGTCGTGCGCGTCGCCCAGCGCCGAATCGAGATCGGGATATGTGTGGGCAATACCGTACTCTTCGGCGACTTGCCGGCGGAGTTCGGCATTGATCTCGCAGATCGAGAGATTCACGCGCCCGGTCGCCTGAAAGCACCGCAGGTGCCGCAAGCCTATCGACCCCACCCCGACAACGAGGACGCTCTTGGGTTGGGGCATTACACTCGTTCCTTGCAACAGGCCGATCAGTTGTGTAGGTTATGCTTCAGCATAACATCTTGCCCGAATGCGTTATGCTGAAGCATAACCTACGTGGCTCCTTCCAAAGAGCCGATCAGCCAAGCCGATCGTCGAACGTGAACCCCAGCGGTTTGAAGTTTTCGCGAATATCTTCCAGTCCGCTCTTGACCATGATAATGTCTGCGCTGTAGCAGATGAACCGGGCACCCAAGTCGAGCAGTTCGCGTGTTTGCTCGACCGAGAAGCTGGGGCACCCCCAATCTTTGCCGTTGTCAGCGGCGGCCTTGGCCGTTCTGGCCCACACCTGCCGGATCATCTCGTGATCGATCTGGCCGGGAATGCCGTATTGGATGCTCAAATCGCCGGGCCCGATCATGAGAATATCGACACCCTCGACCGCCGCGATTTCTTCGATGTGGTCGACCGTCTCCGGCTGCTCGATTTGGATGACGACGAAAGTCTGCTCGTTCGCCTCGTGCAGATACTGATCCAAGGGCATGGTCAGGTAGGGCATGTCGGGGTTGCCGCCGTCGCAGCCACGGACGCCCATTGGCGCGAACTTCAGCCAGCGGACCACCTCGGCGGCTTCTTGGGCGTTATCGCAGCGCGGGTACATGATGCCCTGCGCACCCGCTTCAAGCATGCGCTGCATCCGCTTGAATTCGCCCTTGGCCGGCCGGGCCATGATATCGGTCACCCCCACGAGCACCGCACGCATCAGGCTGGCACCGGTCGCGAGGCTGTAGGAGTGGTGTTCCATGTCCATCCAAATGCCGTCGAACCCCATTAGGCTCGCCAGTTCAAATATTGACGGATCGGTCAGGTGCAAGGTAGTAACCAGAACCGGCTCACCACGCCGGAGCTTTCCCATAATTCGACTAGGTCGCATCAGTTTTCCCTGTTTCAATGTTGTGTCTGAGAACACTTGTAGTAAAAAACGCAATATAACAATATAGTCGTCAGAGAACCCCCGCACAACCCTTGGCCAGTAGCATCTCCCGGAATCTCCCCGGGGCTTGCCACGACACCACGCGCTCACGTATAGTAAGCGAGGGTGTTCGGGAATTGGAATCGGCCAATCGAGTTGTAAAGCCGCGACCATTGGTCGCGGAACTTCCCGGCAGGAGCCAACGACCCGGAAAACCGCGACCACTGGTCGCGGCTTTACAATTGGCAATTCCCGGACACCCTCATATGACCATTGATAAAGGAAGCAACCAATGGATATTCGGACGGTTGGAGTAGCGGGACTGGGTTTTTTGGGACGAGGTATTGCGACTTGTCTGGTGGCGCACGGCTTTCGCGTAATCGCCTTTACTCGCAGGCAATCGACTCGCGACGCGGCACGTGAATATATTTCCGATGCCATCGGCAAGTTGATCGTCCGGGCAGGGTTCCCCCCGTCGCTGGCCGAGCGGTGGCCGGATAGCTACGTGCCGGTCGAGTCGTGCGACCAGTTTGGCGAGTGCGACTTCGTCGTCGAGACGATCGTTGAAGACATCGAGGCGAAGCAGAAACTGTTTGACGTTTTGGAGGCGGCAATCCGGCCCGAGGTGCCCATTGCAAGCAACACGTCGGCCATTCCCATCAGCCGGCGTCAGCAGGGCCGGCGGCATCCGGAGCGATTTGTGGGCATGCACTGGGCCGAACCGGCGTATGTTACCCGATTCATGGAACTGATTCGCGGCCAACAGACTTCCGACGCGACGATGGAGTCGGCCGCCACCTTGGGTAAGGCCGTGGGCAAGGAGCCCGCCATGGTTCAGAAGGACGTGCCCGGGTTCATCGTCAATCG
>JAUWJC010000111.1 GCA_030607895.1 Pirellulales bacterium | reverse complement strand
CTGTTAGGCTGGAAAAAGTTCGTGCGATTCCAAACGTCCGTTTTAGCCTTGAAATTACGTGGTAAATCGACTTGGCCGAAAAAGTTCTTGCCATTTCGCGCAAGAGTTGATTGGTAACTGTCTAAACCCCTAAATTCCTAAATTCCTAAACTCCTAAACCCCTAAACTCCTAAACCCCTAAACCCCTAACAGCCTAAACGTAACTTGGAGTTGAAACGAGGATGGCTCGTAATACCGGACCTGTTTGTCGAATGTGTCGTCGCGAGGGAACGAAGCTGTTTTTAAAAGGACTTCGCTGCGACACACCCAAATGTGCCCTGGAGCGCCACGAGACGCCGCCGGGTATGCAGTCGCATAGACGCGTCAAGTTGACCGACTACGGCGTGCACTTGCGCGAAAAGCAGAAGGTGAAGCACTACTACGGCGTGCTGGAACGCCAGTTCCGCGAGTATTTCCGACGTGCCGAGCGTGCCAAGGGGAATACCGGGGAGGTGCTGATGAGCCTTCTGGAACGCCGGTTGGATAACGTGGTTCACCGGCTGGGGTTTGGCCAGTCGCGGGCTCAGGCCCGGCTGATGATTTGCCACGGCCATATCACGGTCAACGGGCGTCGCGTGGACATCCCCAGCTACTGTACCAGGCCGGGCGACGTGATCCGCGCGAAGAACCGCCCCAAGAGCCTCCAACAAGTTCAGGCAAACCTGGCCGAGAACAACCGCGAGGTCCCGGACTTCCTCGCAATCGTTGAAGGCGCGGAGCCGGAAGGCCACGTAGTCCGGCTGCCGGAGGCCGCCGACGTGTCGATCCCCGTCCAGTCCCAGTTGATCGTGGAGCTTTGCTCCAAGTAGCCGGGCAACTACCCGCGGTTTTTGACACCATGGTTTTTGACACCATGGCTTCTGCCCCATAGCTTTTGGTAATAATCTTGTGATCGGAGGCTTCTCATGCGTATTCGATGGCGTGGCCTTGAACTTCCCAGTCAAGTGACGTGCGACAGGTCTACCCTGAGTTTCACTTACGGCAGGTTTGTTGCGGAACCGTTTGAACGCGGTTTCGGTGTTACGATCGGCAACAGCCTCCGCCGCGTCCTCCTTTCCAGCCTGGAAGGGAGTGCAGTGACTCAAATCAAGCTCCACGGAGCACAACACGAGTTCTCCACGCTACCCGGCGTGGTGGAAGACGTAACCGACATCGTGCTCAACGTCAAGTCGCTGGTGGTAAGGAACAGCAGCGCCCAAACACGCGTTGTACGCATCGAAAGAAACACTCGCGGCGTGGTAACTGGTGCCAACGTACAGACCGACAACGCCGTCACGGTGGTCAACACCGGACATGTTATCGCCACGCTGACCGACGACGTACCGTTCCTAATGGAGATGGTCGTGGAGAACGGTCGGGGGTATGTTCCGGCTACGGAGCACAGTCCCAACGTCCAGGAAATCGGCACGATTCCGTTGGACGCCGCCTTCAGCCCCGTGGTGCGCGTCCGCTACGAAGTCGAGGAAACCCGCGTCGGCCAGAAAACCAACTACGATAAACTCGCCATGGAAATCTGGACCAACGGCTCGATCACGTCCGAAATGGCCATGGTCGAAGCCGCCAAAATCCTCCGCAAGCACCTCAATCCGTTCCTCCAGTATCAGGAGTTGGGCCCAAAGGTGTTTGCCGAGGCGCAAGCCGATGGCGAAACCGGGCTGGACCCCACACTGGAAGTCAAGCTGTCGATGAGTCTGGCCGAGATGAACCTTTCGGTCCGGGCAGCCAACTGCCTGGAGACGGAAAATATCAATACCGTCTACGACCTGGTCACCTGCACGGAAGATCAATTGTTGGAGGTCCGAAATTTCGGTGAGACCACACTCGTCGAAGTCCGCGAGAAGTTGACCGATCTCGGGCTGCGACTGGGTATGATCTTGCCTCCCGCACCCGCCAACCAGTTGTAAGGTAAGCGGACAGCCCAATACATTCCTTTCGATAAGAAACGTTACTGCAATGCGACATCGAAGACGTGGCCGCACACTCGGGCGCAACCCGAAACATCAGCGGGCCCTGTTGCGAAACCTGGCCAGTGCGCTAATCCTTACCGAACGCGACGCCGAAGGCGAAGACAACGTGCCGAAGGTCAAAGGGCGGATCATCACCACCCTCCAGAAGGCCAAGGAAGTCCGGCCACTGGTGGAGCGGTGCGTTACCATTGCGCGGCGGGCACTGCCCAACCAGGAAGCCGCCGACCGGCTCGAACCCGACACCGAACGTCATAGCGAAACGTGGCGAGCCTGGCGGCAGGGCGAAAGCTGGCATGAGTGGAACCGCACGATCGCGCCCGTCGTGGCCGCCCGACGCCGAGTGCTCAAGCTCTTGGGTGATAAAAAGGCCGTCCAGATTCTCTTTGACGAAATCGCCCCACGCTATGCCGACCGGCCGGGTGGATACACTCGTGTGCTCCGACTGGCAGAGCCCAGGCTGGGTGATGCGGGAACCCAGGCGATCTTGGAATTCGTGGGCTCCCACGAACGCAAGCGGCAGCGGGCACCCAAGCCGACGTTCGTGCCCGAAAAGATCAGAGTGCCCGAAAAGATCAGAGTGCCCGAAATCGATGAAACCACTCACGTCGAAGATGTCGAAACCGAGCCGGAGGAAACAAGGTCCTGAACGCCCGGGCTTCAATTTCACGCTGCACATGCGTCACCTGTTGGGCGACGTGGTCACCCGGCTCGGCCAGCTCGAGCACATCGATCTCGACCGGGTGGCCGTCAGCTTCCACCAGACTCGCAAGGCCGTCAGCCACGGGATGTACGCTTCGCTGACTCCCATGCGGTTTGCCAACGGCCGCAGACACACGATTCGTCGCGGTCAGAAATGGGCAATTCAGCAGGTGATCGACGGGTCGGGCCGCGAGATGCTCTACATCTTGAGTTTCTACCTGCCGCGGTTCCTGCAAATTCCCTGCCGCGAGAAGCTGAGCACGGTAGTGCATGAACTCTGGCATATCAGCCCCCGCTTCGACGGCGACCTGCGTCGCCATGGCGGTCGTTGCTACGCCCACGGCTCGGCGGCCGCGCAATACGACGCCCAGGTCGAGCGACTTGTTGACCGCTGGCTCCAGCTCAGTCCGCCGGAGTCGGTCTATCGGTTCCTCGAATACGACTACCATGACCTGGTCCGCCGCCACGGCCGCATTTACGGCCAGAAGATTCCCAACCCAAAGCTCTTTCCGGTGGGCTGAACGCGGGTCTGCCGGAGCGGCCGGAGGCTGTCCCATGCCACCTCTTTTACCCAGCCTCCCTTGACACGTGAACCGGCGGCGACTAGTCTGTGCGGCCTTTGTCTTTCCCTCGTACCACTGGCGTTCATATGCCGTTTTCGCCGGGCCATATTGTGTTGGGTTTGCCGGCCGTGCTGGTACTAGTCGGGTGTACTACCCTGACGCAGCCGAAGGGCAAGTCGCCGCTGGCGCCTGTACGGATGTCGCCCGATAGTGTGGTGCTGGAGATCTTCTTCGTTCGCTTTCCGCTGGGCGACTCGGAGATCAACGGGCCGTTCTGGGAGGAGATCGACGAGCAGCACTTCGCCGTCGAGCGTCGGCAATCGCTTGCCAGCAACGGTTTTCGTGTTGGCCTGATCGGTGGCCACGTGCCACCAATGCTCGCTAAGCTGCTGGAACTGACTGACAGGCCGGTCCCAAGCGATCAGGCCAGCCGGCCGCACACGGTCAGCCTGGACTGCGAGCCGACGGTCCTCAGGCGTCACCTGCAAGTCCGGGCCGGCCGACGCAGCGAGATCGTGGCTTCCGGCATCTACGATGAATTGCCCGTGCTGACGTGCGAGTCGGGAAATTTGTGTGGGCAGACCTACGCGAAGGGCCAGGGCATACTGGCTGCAAAGGTGTTGCCCCAACCCGACGGCCGCGTGCGGCTGGAGTTGGTGCCCGAGTTGCACTACGGCAAGCCACAACAGCGCTGGGTGGGTAACCAGGGGATGGTGCGGTTGGAAGCCGGTCGAAAGCGGCACGTCTTCGACGACCTGGCTCTGTCGGCGACCCTTTCGCCCGGCAACATGCTCGTGCTGGCCAGTTTACCCAATCGTCCGGGCAGCATCGGCCACTATTTCTTCACCGAGAGGACTTCCGGCCAACTCGAGCAAAAACTGTTGATCGTGCGATTGGCGCAAACCCAACACGACGATCTGTTCGATCAGGGCGAAACGCTGCCGCTGGACGAATAAAGAAACGGCACGCTGCTTGCGGCTTCGCAACATTCCAAGGCGCTTACTTCACCCGCGACTTGCGAACGGCTTCCAGTTGGCCGGCCGAACCGAGCTTGCCGTTCTTGTGGGCGATGTACCGGGCGTAGGCGGCCATAAACAACTCACCCGGCGGGCGCAGATCGAAATTCTCCGGGTTGTCGCGGAACGACTCGCGGTGGATGGCGCACCAGACCAACCGGCCGTCGGTGTCGATATTCACCTTGCAGACGCCCAACTTGGCGGCGGGCAGATACTGGTTTTCGTCCACGCCGCTGGCGTTCTTCATGGCGCCGCCGGCATTGTTGATCCGGTCGACCCACTCCTTGGGCACGCTGCTGGAGCCGTGCATCACCAGGGGGAAACCGTCCGGCAGGAGTTCCTGAATCTTCTCCAAAACATCGAAGTGCAAGCCTTGCGAGCCGGTGAACTTGTATGCCCCGTGCGAAGTGCCGATGGCCACGGCCAGCGAATCGCAGCCGCTTTTTTCGACGAACTCGACCGCCTCGTCGGGATCCGTCAGGGAGACGCTGCCGACAACGTCTTCCTCGACACCGCCGAGTTGGCCCAGTTCGGCCTCGACGACGATCCCCTTCTCGTGGGCCCGATCCACGACCCGCTTGGTAATCGCGATGTTCTCGGCCAGCGGCTCGTGCGAGGCGTCGATCATCACCGAGCTGTAGAAGCCGCTATCGATGCAGTCATAGCAAGCCTCCTCGGTGCCGTGGTCGAGATGGACGGCAAAAACGGCCTTCGGAAAGACCTCTTCGGCCGTGCGAATCATGCCTTCCAGGAACCGTTTGTCGCTGTACTTGCGTGCCCCCCTGGAGAGCTGAATGATGAACGGTGCACTCAGGGCGGGGTCCACGGGATCGTCGTTTGATGCCGATTGGCCCAGGTTTCCGCGGAACAGACCCACCGTCTGCTCCAAATTGTTGATGTTGTATGCCCCCACCGCGTAGTTACCGTAGGCATGTTTGAAAAGGTCGTCCGTAGTCACGATCATGGTTTTTCACTCCCGGGGCCGCCCGTATTGCGGCCTGTTCTTGCGATAAAAAGACAGTGTAACTGTTCATGGCCAGTTGGGGACTGGTCGATTTTTCGGCCAATGGACGCATTTTTTGGTCCATCGTTGGCCGCAAACATGGACCTGTCCCCTTCCGTGGCGCCGCGTAATCCATCGATTCTATCGGAGCATGTCCCGCCGGCCAACCCCCGGTTTTCGCCCAGTGATACTTTCAACTCGCCAATTCTACGTTACGAATGAACCGGCCGGTGCACCCCCTTCAGCGGGGACTACTGGGGCGTTTTTTCCCGTTTTTTGCGGCCGGGAGGCCGATCTTTACATTGCCGCGGATGGCCATCGCGGGTACAATCGGCCGACCTGATCTGGGACCCTTTCACGACCCGAGTCAAGGATGACGAGTCGATGAGCATGGAAGCCGCTATACCGGCCGAATTGAGCCCCTTCGAGCAACTCCGCCACGGCCGGCAAATTATCAAACTGGAAAGCCAGGCACTGGCCGGGCTTGTCCGCCGCCTCGACCGGCGCTTCTCGGACGCCGTCAAGTTAATGCACGGGTGCCGCGGCAGCGTGATCGTCTCGGGAATGGGTAAGGCGGGTCTGGTCGGGCAGAAGATCATGGCCACGTTGGCCTCGACCGGGACCCGGGCACACTGCCTCCATCCGGCCGAAGCGATGCATGGCGACCTGGGACGCATCCATCGCGACGACGTGATGCTGGTTCTTTCGCAAAGCGGAGAGACGGAGGAGGTGGTCCGCCTGCTCCCCTCGCTCGGCGAGTTGGGCCTGCCGGTCATTGCCGTCACCGGCCGGGCCGACAGCACCCTGGGCCGCGCCGCCACGGTGACCATCGAACTGGGGCCGCTGGACGAAGCCGGTGCGCTGGGCCTGGCACCAAGCACCAGCACGACGGCCATGCTTGCCGTCGGTGATGCACTGGCGCTGGTGACCAGCCAGATGCGGAATTTCGGCCGCGCGGACTTCGCCCGATTCCATCCCGCCGGCAGCCTCGGACAAAAGCTCAGCAAAGTGGAGCAACTCATGCGGGGTCTCGATCAGTGCCGCCTGGCACCCGACAGCCAAACGGTCCGCGAGGTGCTGGTCACGGTCAGTCGGCCGGGACGGCGGACCGGGGCCATCATGCTGGTCGACGCCCAAAACAGGCTATCAGGCATTTTCACCGACAGCGACCTCGCCCGACTGTTCGAACAGCGGCGCGATCCCGAATTGGACCGACCCGTCAGCCAGGTGATGACCGCCAACCCGCTTGCCGTTCGAGTTGGCTCGATGACCACCGACGCGGTGGAGATGATGGGGAAGCGAAAGATCAGCGAGCTGCCGGTGATCGACGCCGAGAGTCGGCCGGCCGGAATGATCGACATTACCGACGTATTGGGGATGCTCCCCAAGGAGAGTGTCGCCGAGGACCCGGCGCCCAAGTGCCGTGTCTTCGCCGAACCAAAGACGGACCCCGCCGCGTAGGGATTTATGATTTTGGATTTTGGATTTGGGATGAGTGGAAGGTTATCCGCTGGAGCCTTTTCTCGCCCCTCGTCCCTCGTCCCTCGTCCCTCACCTTCACAGTTTGAGTAATCAAGGTTCTACTATGGATTTGGACCAACGCTGCCAACCGATCGAACTGGTGCTCTCCGACGTGGACGGCGTACTGACCGACGGCCGGCTGGTCTTCGACAATCAGGGGATAGAAAGCAAGCGGTTCCATATCCACGACGGAATGGGTATCAAGCTATGGCAGAAGGCCGGTTACAGGGTCGGGCTGGTTACCATGCGAAGCTCGCACATCGTGAGGGCGCGGGCGGCCGAGTTGGACATCCGGATTGTCCGGCAGGCGGCCGACGACAAGCTGGCCACCGTCGAGCAAATCCTGGCCGAATTCGACCTGGCACCCCAACAGGCCTGTTATCTGGGCGACGATCTTCCCGACCTGTCGGTGATCCGCGCCGTCGGACTGGGTGTGGCAGTGGCCGACGCCCGCGACGAGGTCCGCCAGGTGGCCGACTACGTCACCAGCGTGCCAGGCGGAGCGGGTGCGGTCCGCGAGACTATCGAGTTGATCCTCAAGGCCCAACGCCGTTGGAACGACGTCGTCCAACCGTACTTGACCTGATATGGAGTGGTCAGTAGAAGAACGATTCAGCCGCTTGCGGCTTCGCAGTGCGTGCGAAGCCGCAAGCGGCTCCACCACACACTCTCCACTACCCACTAATGACCCGCATCGTACACATCGGCGCTAGTTTCGGGATTGTGCTGGTGTTGTACTGGACATATTCCCTGTTTGCGGTTCCGCTGATCGAGCCGTCGGTCGATTCTCAGCGGCAGGAGCGGGTATCCAAGGAGCGGCTGGACGAGGCTCGCGGTGCAATCCGGCGCCGGCTTGCGGAACTGAACGGGTTGTTTCCCGAGGGGTCCTGGGAGTTGGATAACCCCAAGATCCTGGAAAGCGGTCAGGTGAAACTGCTTCTGCGGGATTACACCAACCTGGGCGGTGGGCGGGTGAAAATACAGCCCTGCACCATGATCTTCGTTCCCGACGGACCACCTACCACCGAGGCCGAGCGAAGACGCCGGGCCGTGATCCTCCAGGCACCCAAAGGGGCCTTATTGGAGTTCGATCAGGCGTTCGATCTGCGCCGTGCCAAAATCGGCCGGCTCAAGGGCGGGCAACTGATGGGCCCCATCACTATCCGCAGTAACGGCAAGTCGGCAGGCACGGAAGACGACCTGCTGGTAGTCACCCGCGAGGTGCAGCTTGCCGAAGATCACATCTGGACTCCGCACGCGGTCGACTTCCGCTTGGGACCCAACTACGGCCGTGGCCGGCAAATGTACATCAAACTTATGTCCGACCGTGAGGAAGACGACACCGACACGCGCCGCCCGGGCCCAAACATCGTGGGTATCGAATCGTTCGAGGTGAGTCACCTGGAGAAGCTGCATCTGGAATTCGGCGATTTGGAACCTGGTGATGCGAAGTTGCCGCCACGCGCGAAATCCAACGGCAGTCCACCGGCGGCGGTTGGCAAGGCACGGGCGGATGCCAACTTGCCGATCGAAATCACCTGTCGCGGTCCGTTCCGCTTCGACCTGGTTCGGCAAGTGGCAACGTTCGAGGATCACGTTGACCTGCTGCGGGCCCATCCCGACGGGCCGAGCGACCAACTCAATTGCGAGATGCTTTCGGTCCATTTCGTCCGGCGCGCCGACGGCGCGTCGGCAAAGTCCGATTCGCATCGCACCGGTCCGGATGAACCGCCCGCGAATCCACTGGATTTGCAGGCGAAGCAGATCGAGGCCCAGGGCGATCCGGTGGTAGTCCGCGCACCGAGCAAGGGCGTGGAAGCCCGAGGAGAACGGCTGCTCTACGATCTGCAGAGCGGCTTGATCCGGTTGGACGGCAGCCGGGAAGTCTTTCTCAAACAGGGAGCCAGCGAAATCCACGCTCGCAGCCTCCAGTACGAACCGGCCGAGGGCAAGAGCCTGGGGCAACTGTTGGCGGAGGGGCCGGGATGGCTTCGAGGGCAAATGGCCGAGCGGCCCGGCGAGCGGCTCGAAGCCCGGTGGAACAAGCAGCTTCAGGTTCACCCGGACGAAGAAAACCAATTGATCTCCCTTACCGGCGGTACGGAGTTGAACTACCGGGGTATCGGCCGGCTGAAGGCCGACGAGATACACTTCTGGCTGCTGGAATCGGCGCCGGTGGGCAAGTCGGATAAGCCCCAACTCAAACCCGACCGAATGCTCGCCCGACGCGAGGTACACATCCAGTCGCCCCCACTCTCCGGCGCTGTCGACCAGTTGGAAATCTGGTTCAACCAGGATGACTGGAAAGCGGAAAGCGGAAAGCGGAAAGCGGAGGCCGGAAGGAGGGCACCGGCGGCTTGAACGGGTCGCTCTCGCTCGGGCAGCATTTCGAGATTGTGGGTAGCCTGTTGCGGGCGAAGGTGAACATGCGGGAGGGATCGACCGAACTGTCGGAGTTGACGGTCAAGGGCAACGTCCGCTTTACGGAAACCCGGACCGCCCGGCCTGACGAACAACCGCTTGCCGTCCGGGGCGACCTGTTGCACGTAACCGATGCCAGCAAGCCATGCGCGGCCGTCACGGTTAAAGGCCGGCCGGCCCATTTCGAGGGACGAGGCCTGGAGTTGAGGGGCGCGGAAATCAGCCTCGACCGGGGAACCAACCGGCTATCGATCGATGGTCCCGGCCAGATGAATCTGGCGATAGACCGCGATCTCGATGGGCGTCCCGTGCGCGACGCCGGACCGCTCCAGGTCAACTGGAAGCACCACATGCAGTTCGACGGCCGCAAGGCAGTCTTCCAGGAGGCAGTCGTGGCCACGACTCCCCGCCAGAACTTGCGGACCGAGACGCTCCAGGTGAGCTTCAAGCGGCCCATACGGTTTTCCGACCCGCGGTCGCAACCGCGGCCCGAACTCCACGAAATCGTCTGCCGCGGTGGTGCACTCATGGAAAACCGTTCGTTCGACAAGGCCGGCCCGTTGTCTATCGACCAAATTGAAGTTGTCAACCTGGCAATCAACCTCGACAGCGGCGCACTTTCGGCAGCCGGACCGGGCTGGGTGACCTCGCGCCGCCGCGGATCGGTCGCCCTGGCACCGAAAAAGGGACCAGGTTTAATTTGCCGGAACGGCCCGGAGGGTGCTTCGCACAAATTAAACCTG
>JAUWJC010000259.1 GCA_030607895.1 Pirellulales bacterium | reverse complement strand
GTCACCATGAGCCTCGGCTTGATTGCACCTTCCTTTCGGTCGGACACGGTTTGGCGGTTGTGGTGAGGTTGCCCTCCGGACAGACGATGCTCTACGACGCCGGCCGGTTCGGACCGCCCGCCGCCGGCGCACAATCGATTGCCGCATGTCTTTGGTCCCAGGGCACCCCGCACTTGGATGCCGTGGTCCTTTCCCATGCCGACGCCGATCATTACAATACCCTGCCCGAACTGCTGAAACGCTTCTCGGTCGGAGTGGTCTACGTCTCGCCCGTAATGTTCGAAGACGACGGCCGGGCACTGCTGGCGTTGAGAGATGCGATTCGCGCGGCCGACGTGCCGATCCGGGAGATTCACGCCGGCGACCGCCTGCAAGCCGGAGACGACTGCCGGATCGAGGTGCTCCACCCGCCCCGACGCGGCGTGCTGGGTAGCGACAATGCCAACAGCATCACGCTGGTAATCGAGTATCGCAATCGACGCCTACTGCTGCCGGGCGATCTGGAATCGCCGGGGTTGAACGACGTGATGGCCGAGGAGCCGCTGGATTGCGACCTGCTGTTGGCCCCGCATCACGGCAGCAACCGGAGCAATCCGGCCGGACTGGCCGCCTGGTGTACGCCCGAATGGGTCGTAATAAGCGGCAGCCAGAATTCCAGATCCAGGTACGAGGCTACCGAGGCCGCCTATCGCCGGGCCGATGCCCGAGTGCTTCACACGGGAGAAGCGGGAGCAGTCCGCGCAACGATCGATTCGACCGGGCTAAGCGTGCGGGGCTTTTTGCAGGACAAGGCGGGACGGAAAGAATGATCGGTCTTTTCTCGCGTAACTCGCTCAACACTTTGCACAAGCTTGACGATTCGAGTATGGTAGCATAGAATATCATCGTATGTTGTTTTGCGGAGTACAAGCGATGCAAAAGGCCCTGGTTATTCGCGGAAGGCTCGCGCAGAAGACCTTCGTGTCAGATGACCCCATGCCGGACGTGGAAGGTCCCGCCGAGTTGATTGTCTACGCTGAAAGGCCCATGCAAGGTCCGAGTGTAAGTGAATCCGCCTTCGGAGTTTTCGGCAAGGCGGAACAACTTCGCTCCGCCGCCGACATCGAGTCTCAACTCCAAGACGAACGGGGTGGGTGGAACGGCGCATGATCTACGCGGACACGGGGATTATCATTCGGCTGATCGAAGGCGCCGATCAGGTCCGCGTCCCTATCGAAGATCGCTTGCGCGAACTACCCGACGAAAGCCGATTCATCGTCACCTCTCGGTTGAGCACCCTGGAATGCCGGTGCAAACCCATCCGAGAGAAGCAGGATCACTTGCTTCGCCTCTACGATGCTTTCTTTGCCTCAAGGGAAGTCATCGTCAAGGAAATCGACGCTCCAGTTATGGAAGAAGCAACCATCTTGCGCGCAACGTTGGGCCTGAGAACCCCGGACGCGATTCACGCAGCCACGGCCATTATCGCTGGAACACCCACATTCTGGACGACTGACAAACGGTTTCTGAAGTGCCGGGAGCTCACAGTCAAGCTGTTTGAGGCTGTATAGTCCCTTTCACTTTGACCCGGTGGGTTCGCTGCGTCACGACCTTGTCGCAGCTTCGGCCGCGCGAACCTTTGCCCAGAACTCCCGCTGCCACTTGGACTGGTTGGCCTTCGCCTCGAGAAACGCGAAGTATGAAGAGAACTCGTCTTTACGGGATTCGTACTCGGTCCGCAGCTTCCGTTGCGCCCGATGCTTCATCTCCACGCAATCGAATTTCTTAGCCGGTTTCGTCATCGACCACCTCGCGGGGGCTGAGAATAACCATCGAGCGGTATCCACATCGGGTGTTGACGCCGTTGAATCCGCAGATGCGGTTGAAATTGACGATGTGTTTGAAATTCCAACTGAGAATCAAGTCGGCGCCAGCCACGGTGGCGGCAGCGACGTGCGTGGCATCATCTCTTGACGCTTCACCAAGCACGCCTGCCTCGATGTACGCCTGTGCCAACTCGCGAACTTCTTCGTCGAGAGCGACAGCTTCCATTTGTTCCCGTGCTAGCTCCTTGATAACGCGTACTACTTCCTCGGGTGCATCCTCCAATTCATCGGTCGTCAACTGGGAAACAAGCACGGTAAACTTGCCTTGTGCCACGCGGTCAAAGAATCGCCGGCTGATTTCGGCAAATTCGTCGTCATGCACGCCGCCGAAGACGGATGTGTCAACGTAAACCCGAATCTGGTGCATATTTGCTCCGGCCACTTGCCGCCCACGCAATTCACCGACATTGAATTGTACATCCAGCGTATTGGCCGGTCCAGATAAGCTGGCAGCCCATCATTCTGGCCCTCACTGTTACCCCACAATCCCTAGTTTCACATGACAAGGGCTTGTGTTCACGCCGGAGCGGCCTATTTAGTACTTAAAATAAGGGGGTGGCGAGACGGGCGGTTCACAACTCTAGAAGATGTATCAATCCCCCGTTGCAATAAGCCGGGCAACTGATAAACTGATGTACTTAGCGTGTACTGTAACAAGTAAATGTAGGTAGAGGTTCCATTAGAGACGGTGGGAGGAGCCTGCTTCGCCAGCAGCATCTCGTGCCGGCCGACGTAGAGGACTTGCGGTAGCAGATGACTATTACCAAAGACCGAAAGACAGAACTGATCGGGCAGTTCAAGTTGAGCGACAACGACACCGGCTCCCCCGAGGTGCAAATCGCCATTCTGACTACCCGCATCACCGGGCTGACCGAGCACCTGCGAACCCACAAGAAGGATTTCGCCGGTCGCCGGGGCTTGTTGATGATGGTCAGTCGTCGTCGTCGCCTGCTGGATTACCTGAAGAAGGTCAATCCGCAGCGATATCTCGACGTGATTCGGCGTCTCGACATCCGCAAGTAGTTTAGAAGTCTTCTCCGGACGCCGAAGTCGGCTTGCCCGTGACACGATGTTGACGGTGCATCCACCTCTATTGGAACTCACAACGAAGGCAAAGGTAGGATAGGACATTGAAAGTACGTGTTGAAAAGCAGATTGGCGCGGCCGTTTTTTCCATCGAGACGGGAGAATACGCAAAGCAGGCAGCCGGTAGTTGCCTGGTGCAGTATGGAGACACGGTCGTGTTGTGTGCGGCCGCGACCGGTCCACCCCGACCGGGAATCAATTTCTTCCCGCGTACTTGCGACTATCGCGAGCGGGTGGCGGCGGCCGGCAAGTTCCCCGGCGGGTTCCTCAAGCGCGAAGGCCGACCGACGCTCAAGGAAGTCTTGACCTCTCGGTTGATGGACCGGCCCATTCGGCCGTTGTTTGCCGACGGGTTTAACGACGAAGTGCAGTGCCAGGCCTTCGTCATGGCCAGCGACCGGCAGAACGACGGCGATGTCCTGGCGATGACCGGGGCGGCGACCGCTTTGCACCTTTCGCCCATGCCTTTCCAAGGCCCCATCTCTTCGGTCCGGCTGGGCTATGTCGGCGGAGAGTTCGTTCCGTTCCCTACCCACGATCAACTGGAAGAAAGCGACCTGGACTTGATCGTTTCCGGCTCGAAAGACGCCGTTCTCATGATCGAGGGTTTCTCCCGGGAAATGGCCGAGGACACCATGCTCAAGGCCATCATGACGGCCAATGACTACATCCGGCAACTTTGTGAACTGCAAGAGGAATTGGCCGAGAAGGTGGGTGTCGAGAAGGCCGACTACGAGATACCCGAACCGGACGGGCTGTTCGATTCGCTCAAGGAGAAATATTACGACGCGCTGTCCAAGGCAACGCGGACCGAGGGAAAGCTCGCCCGAGCGGAAGCCTGCTCGACGCTCAAGGAGCGTGTCGAAGCGGAGATTATTCCCAATCCCGAAGCCGAGGACGCCGTTACACCGCAGGTGCTTGGTGGGGCATGGCACGAACTCGAGAGTTGCGTCATGCGCGACCAGATACTCTCCGGCACTCGGTCCGACGGCCGGGACCACGTCTCCTTGCGCGATATCGAGTGTGCGGTCGACGTTCTGCCGCGGGTGCATGGCTCGGCGAAGTTTCAGCGGGGAGAGACCCAGGCCTTGGTTACGGTAACGCTGGGCACCGGGCGCGACGAACAACGCGTGGACGGGCTGGTCGAGGAGTACACGAAGAAGTTCATGTTGGACTACTACTTCCCGCCCTTCTCGGTCGGCGAATGTCGCCCCATCCGCGGCCCGGGACGCCGCGAGTTCGGCCACGGGGCGCTGGCCGAGCGAAGCGTCAAGCCGGTTCTGCCCGACCCGGAGGATTTCCCCTACACCATTCGCATCATCTCCGACATCCTGGAATCGAACGGTTCCAGCTCGATGGCCAGCGTCTGCGCGGCCACGTTGGGCCTGATGGCGGCCGGCGTGCCGATCAGCAATCCGGTGGCCGGCATTTCCGTGGGACTCGTCAAGGAGACTGACGACCGCTGGGTTCTGTTGACCGACATCCTCGGCGACGAGGACCACTATGGCGACATGGACTTCAAAATCGCCGGAACACAAAACGGAATCACCGGCATCCAACTCGACCTGAAAATCAACGGCATCAGCGAAGAGATCGTCCGCGCTGCGCTCGAACAATCGCGACAGGCACGGATCGATATCCTGCGAACGATGCTAACCACCATCTCGCGACCCCGAAGTGATATCTCCTCCTGGGCGCCGCGGCTGTTGCGCACCCACATCGACCCGGAAAAGATCGGCCTGTTGATCGGTCCCGGCGGAAAAACCATCCGTGCAATACAAGAGCGCACCGGTGCGTCGATCGACGTGGAGGACGACGGTACCGTGACCGTTGCCTCTGCCAACGCGGAAGCGGCCCAGGCGGCCCTCGGGCAAGTCGAGGCGTTGACCGCCGCGGTAGAGGTGGGAAAGATCTACGACGGTCGGGTGACCAGCGTCAAGGACTTTGGCGCATTCATCGAAATTCTGCCTGGCAAGGACGGGCTTTGCCACATCAGCGAGCTTTCCAACGAGTACGTCTCCAGCGTGGCCGACGTCTGTAAAATCGGCGACGAGATGAAGGTGAAGGTGATCGCCGTTGACGACCAGGACCGCGTCAAGCTCAGTCGCCGGGCGGCCATGGCGGAAGAAAGTGCCTAGCCGCTTGCGGCTTCGCAACGGCCCTCCTTTAACTTCGACGGTCTTGTAAAGCCGCGACCAATGGTCGCGGTTTGGCCGCGGTTTCGGATAGCGCACACGGTTGGTTGTCATGCCGTGCGAAGCCGCAAGCGGCTAATGCGTTGAGCTACGTGAGACCCCAACATGCCTCCCACGGCCGGTCCCAACGCCGAAGACGTTAATCAAAAGCTGCTCGACCAGTACACCGAGATCGCCCGACTGGCCGGCGCACTGGCACACGAAATCAAGAACCCGCTGTCCACTATCCGGCTTAACATGGAACTGTTGGCCGAGGACTTGGGCGAGGCGGAAACTCCCGGCCAGCGCCGGGCAATGACCAAGGTCGACGTAGTCCAGCGGGAGTGCCAACGGCTCGAGGACCTTCTGGACGACTTCCTGAACTTTGCCAAGGTCCGCCGGTTGCACCTGCAACCGACAAACCTCAATACGGTAGTCCGCCAGGTGCTGGATTTCTTCTTGCCCAAGGTGGAAGCAGCCGGGATCGAAGTGCTCGATTACCTGGCTGCCGACCTGCCCACCGTGCTGCTGGACCGCGAGGCGTTTTACGCCGCACTGTTGAATCTGGTGCTGAACGCCGAGCAGGCCATGCCCGACGGAGGCCAACTGGTCGTTCGCACGTTCGAGACGGCCGACGGCGTTGCCTTGCGACTGATCGACACCGGCTGCGGCATGGACGAGGACACCCGGTCGCGGATATTCAAGGCATTCTTTTCCACCAAGCGGGGCGGCTCCGGCCTGGGGCTCCCCTCGACTCGCAAGATAATCGAAGCCCACGGCGGCGACATCTCGGTCCAGAGCGAGCCGGGCCACGGCACG
The DNA here is from genome assembly GCA_030607895.1 of Pirellulales bacterium. GTDB lineage: Bacteria > Planctomycetota > Planctomycetia > Pirellulales > Thermoguttaceae > JAUWJC01. The sequence goes on along the minus strand of JAUWJC010000259.1, from coordinate 369 downwards.
CAGTTCACCGTCAAGCTACCCACCCCCGCCCGACTCTCCGCCGCCGACCCACAATAAATCGACCGGAGCTGCCGTAGGCGCGTTTGTCACATAAAGCCGCGACCGTTGGTCGCGACTCTTAGGGCCCGCGAAAAAATAACTTGATCAATTGGGTGGCACGCCCTGAGGAACGAAGGGCGTGTTGAGCCGGGCGCCCACGCCCTTCGCTGCGCTCTCCGGACGTGCCACCCTCGCTTAAACTTATGGGTCTTCGCCAGAATTTGTGGGTGAATTGGGGGCGTTTTGGTGAATTTTGGGTCGGGTTTTTTTAGGGATGGCAGGGCAAATGAATGATGTGGTTAGAGGAAGATGGCCCTGGCAGTACGAATG
>JAUWJC010000533.1 GCA_030607895.1 Pirellulales bacterium | reverse complement strand
TAAAGTGTTGCAGCGTAAGACTTTACGGCGAAAGCTGCCCGGCGAAAATTTTTTTCGGCCGGACCGAAAAAAACCCGATAAATGTGGTTGCTGCCACAGGAAGTGTCGAATTCCGCATTGCGTTTAGCTCGCTGATGATGTTATCTTGCCCACCGATAGCGGTTTCGCACGGAGCGGACACCGCAGGAAAGACTCAAGTTGCTGGAAGCAAAAGGAGGTCAGGGATGGCTCAAACCGAGGTCAAAGTCAAAGTGAAGTTGGACTTGCCGGCAGGTGTGGAACTGTTGGGCTACGAGCGTTATGGTGATGGGCACGGCTTCGAGGTGAAGTTTCCGCTGCCGGGCTTCAACTGCCCTACCCGGCGAAGACCCATGGCCTATCCGCTCTGGTCACCCCGCGGACACCGCAATGCTGAAGACATGCCCAAAGTGGCTCGCGCCGACTACGCCGCCAACTCCGGCGATTATCCCCAGACCGAGGTCGTGGTCGACGGCTATCGCGGTCCAGTAGACTACTCGGCCGACAACTGGTCGATCTGCTCGGGCGGACCCTCCCCGTCCGGCAGCGGCACCGACTGCTGGCCCGACAGCTCCCACATGACCGGGATCTGCATCTGGCGGGCCACGATCGACATCGCCGGGGTCCGCGACGGAACGACCAATACCCTCATGCTGGGTGAACGGTACCTCAATCCCGACTTCTATTTCAACGAACTGGGGCACGGCGACGATTGGAGCATGTACACCGGATTCCAGGCCGATATCGTCCGCGGAACGTGGTACGACCCCGGGCAACCCGATTTCCGCTGGCAACCCATGCAAGATAGCCCGGGCCTGGACCGTCATCACCGCTTCGGCAGCGCCCATGCAAGCGGATTCAACGTTACCCTGTGCGACGGGTCGGTCCGCTCGCTGAGCTACAGCATCGACCCGGAAGTGTTTCGCCGTCTCGGCAACCGCAAGGACGGTAAGCCGATCGACGGCAGCAAGCTCTGATTCTACCCTCCCGGCAAGCCTGCAGGACGACCGCTGCGGTCATAGAGAGTCTGCTTGCCCTGCTGGAATTCCGGGGGGAATTTCCGATTTTCGGGGACACAATACTGATTTCTCTTGACGCCTTTCGGGGTGTCGGCATAATGGGGGCATGGCAAGACTGGCGAGAGTGGTGGTTCCAGGCTGCCCGCACCATATCACGCAGCGAGGGAATCGACGTCAGGCACCGAAAACGCGACGAATCGGCTGGAGGTCACCGCGATGACGAATTCGATCACCCAAGTTAAACGTCACCCTTCTCGTTTACTGGGATCATTACTACATGAAATCCCTATACTCATACTTACCATATCCGCGGCTTGTGTGTCGATAGACTCGGGAACAAAAGGTATATGTGCGGATATTGGCCGTGTACCAAATATCGTACTAATACTTGCCGACGACATGGGCTACTCCGACATCGGCTGTTACGGCGGCGAGATTCATACGCCCACGTTGGATCGGCTGGCGGCTGGCGGGCTGCGTTTTACCAGGTTCTACAACACGGGCCGGTGTTGCCCCACGCGGGCGGCACTGATGACGGGGCTGTATTCGCATCAGGCGGGTGTCGGTCACATGGTGAACGACCGGGGCTTGCCCGGCTATCGGGGCCGACTTAACGAGCACTGCGTAACCATTGCCGAGGTACTTGGCGGACAGAATGGCTATCGAACGGTGCTGGCCGGCAAGTGGCACGTCAGTCCATGTGATTACAATACCCGGCCGGCGTCGGACCGGGCAACCTGGCCGCTTCAGAGAGGGTTCGAGATCTTCTACGGCACATTGTCCGGCGGGGGCAGCTACTTCAATCCGCCGGGGTTGATGTCGGGTAACGAATTCATTTCCCCCGACCAGCCCGATTACTACTATACCGACGCGGTGAGCGACCACGCGGCCCGGTATGTCCGCCAATACGGCGGCAAGGGGAAACCGTTTTTCTTGTACGTGGCCTACACCTCGCCACACTGGCCTCTGCACGCCCGGCCAAAGGACATTGCCAAATACAAGGGGATGTATGACAAAGGCTGGGAGGCACTACGTCAGGAGCGGCTGAGGCGGATGATCGGCCTGGGCATAGTGGATGCCGCCTGGAAGCTGACTGCCCGCGACCCGGCCGTCCCCCCATGGGAAAAGGCCGAGAACAAGGCGTGGCAAGCCCATCGCATGGCCGTCTATGCGGCCCAAGTGGACAGCATGGACCAGGGCCTCGGGCGGATCGTGGCCACGTTGGAGGAAACCGGCCAACTGGAAAACACGCTGATCTTCTTCCTGGCCGACAACGGCGGATGTGCCGAGGAGTTGTACGCAGGCACCCACTGGCTGATGCACTGCGGGATAGTCGACAAGAACTCGCCGGACATGCGACCCATGCGAAACGGCAACGATCCTTCCATTCTACCGGGCCCAGCCGACACATTTGCCAGCTACGGCGTGCCCTGGGCAAACGCCTCGAACACACCGTTCCGGCTGTACAAACATTGGGTCCACGAGGGCGGAATCGCCACTCCCCTTGTGGTCCACTGGCCGAAGGGTATCAAGGCACGCGGCCAGTTGCGTCATCAGCCGGGGCACCTGATCGACATCATGGCAACCTGTCTGGACGTGGCCGGCGTCGAGTATCCCAAGGAGTACAACGGCCGTCGCATCACGCCGCTTGAAGGCAAGAGCCTCCTGCCGGCCTTCCAGAATCGGCACGTCCCGCGCGATGCAATCTACTGGGAACACGAGGGCAACCGGGCGGTGCGCGTGGGTAAATGGAAACTGGTTGCCCAGCACGGCCAGCCCTGGGAACTCTACGATATCGAGGCCGACCGCACCGAAACAAATAACCTGGCGGACAAGCATCCCGACCGGGTCGAGCGGATGAAGGCGATGTACGAGCGCTGGGCCAAACGGGCAAACGTTCACTGCTGGCCCCTGCCGCCACGAAAGAAGAAGGTAACCATTCACGGGATATTCAGGAGTTTAGACAGTTACCAATCAACTCTTGCGCGAAATGGCAAGAACTTTTTCGGCCAAGTCGATTTACCACGTAATTTCAAGGCTAAAACGGACGTTTGGAATCGCACGAACTTTTTCCAGCCTAACAG
>JAUWJC010000648.1 GCA_030607895.1 Pirellulales bacterium | reverse complement strand
GGGGGGGCCGTTTCGCACGACAACGGGGCCGCAAGGGGCCCGGCTAAACGGCGAACTCCACATTTTAGGTGAGACGCAGCACTAGCGATTCACCTCGACGCCAAGCGTCAGGCCGTTGATGAAGACACCACGACGGTTGTTGTCGTCGGTGATGCCCATCACCTGGCCATTGGCGTCGAATTCATAGAGGATCATTTCTGACGCCCGGGCGATGCCGTCCATGTACAGGCCCGTCCAGCCAGCCTTGAATGTAACCAGCTTGGTCCATTGCCACTTGGCTTCCACTCGGAGTTCGATGGTCGGGGCCCACTCGGCATTGTGCCGCCAGTGCGAGAAGCCGGTGTGGTACAGGTACAGGGGCATTCCTTGAGTAGGGGCGGGCTGGTTCGGGAGCCATTCGCTGGCGATCAATCCAGTTTGACGGATGTTCTGGTAGTTGACGCCGGCAAAGAAACGGCCTTCGGTGTTTAGCGTCCAGCGGCCGCGTTGATTGGCCCATCGAGCACCAAGTTGCGGCCCAACGACGTGGTTGTCGGCCGAGGTGTTCCAATTACTGTCGGCCAGTATGCCGCCCGTGGCGTCGACCTTGAAGCGTTCGTCGAATTCCAGATAGCGCACGCCGGCAAAGAATTCAAAAAATCCACCCAACGACATCGGGCGAAACCGGTGGAGGTACATCCATTCGATACTCCAATGGTTCACCCGATTGGAGATGGTCATCTCGTCAAAAGTGACGGGCAAGTTCCGAAGGCATTCTGGCTCCGTTCGCAACTTCCCGTCACCATCGCCCCAAACAGGGCCTTGCAGCCACGACTCACCGTCCGGGCCGAAAGCAAGGTCCTCAAAGACCACGCTCACGTCTTGAGCGTTGCAGGACTGCCCTTGCTTGTTCAACCAATAGCCGCTAACCAGAAAGCCATGGTGCCCCTCGACACGGCCCAGTTCCACCCGCTGACCCGTCACGAACTTCGCCGTAAACGGCGCGGTGCTGAAACTGTCGCGCTGAACCGCCATTTGGTCCGGCGGTGAGGCCCCCCCCGTAACATTGTAGTAGACGTTCCGCGTCTTACCTGGCTTGCCGATCGGCTCCGCCCGGGGCGCCGAAATCGACCAGTAAAGGCCGTCGTACTTGAAGAAGTACCCCTCGTTCGGTCCGCTGCCGCCAACGTAGGTGCTGAGATCGGATGGACCAAAGAGCTGTATGTCTCGCATATCCTGTGCGGAAGCCGGCAGCCCCAGCAGAAGGACTAACAGCAAGACCGCCGGCCCGGACTTGATGCAATCTCGAGACATGGTCTCCACCCAACTCGGTCTGCGCGTTATGACAATAGTGCTTCTGCCCTCTCGTGCCGAGAGCCGACGCACTTCATCCGTGACGATAGTATCGGACTTGCTAGTCGCGGGAGTTGAGTAAGAAAGGTAAGGCCTGCGGAAAAGAACGGTAATCCGCCCGAAAGCGAGGGCCTTTGCGTGAATATGGGAAGGGCGGGGGAAATAAGAAGCTATCGGTTGTCAGCCATCAACTCTTGGAGATAAGTCGCTCACGAGCCGAAAAAGGGACCAGGTTTAATTTGTGCGAAGCACCCTCCGGGCCGTTCCGGCAAATTAAACCTGGTCCCTTTTTCGGCC
>JAUWJC010000603.1 GCA_030607895.1 Pirellulales bacterium | reverse complement strand
TGGGTCGAGGTACGAGACCCACGCGGGAAGAACTGACAAGAACGTGGGTCTCGTACCTCGACCCACCCTACAATCTCCTGTGCCGCAAACCGTGCCATGACATTGCTAACGGCTGAAATGCACAAAACCGTTTGGTGCTAGCACCCGTATTGTAAGCGAGGGGTAATGGGGCGAACAAGGGTCGAAATCTTGCAAATAAAAAAGGCCACCCGCCGCAGGGGGTGGCCTGAAAAAGGCGGCGATCGGATTCGAACCGATGATGGCGGATTTGCAATCCGCTGCCTTAGCCACTTGGCTACGGCGCCATGGCTCCAATAACTGAACGCACGGAGCATATCAGAAATCGGGAAATGCTGGAAGACGTGTAGAAACCGCATTGCGGTTAGGCTTCTGCCAATGGAGCCGCCTTTCTACCAAACGCATTGCCGCTGATCGAGTATTCTCCAGACCTGCTCGGGCGTCATTTGGGCCGTTACGTCAACGGTCTCGATTCTTGCTCCCTGTTGGGCGTAGTGATCCAGCAGTGAGGCCGACCGCTGGCGGAAGATGGCCAGCTTGTTGCGAACAGACTCCGGATCGTCGTCCTGGCGGTCAGTGCGGTCGCCGCCGATGTTGGTTCGCACTCGCCGACAGACCGTCTCGTCCGAGCAGCGCAAGTAGACCACGACCTGGACTTCGAGGATCGACTCGATCAGTCTGGCCTGTTCCACATGCCTGGGCAGACCGTTGAGGACGCCGATTGTCTGCTGGTCGGCACCGTGTTTTGCCAGGCAGGACCTCAAAATGCCCTCGGCCAGCGCGGCGTGTTCCTTCTCAAGAAGCGCGCCGTGGTGGAGCACTTGGCGGAGGAAATCGATATCCGCTTGGGTAATCAGTTCATCGGGCCGGTTTTGCTCGACGATCTGGCGCAGATTCTCGCCGAAATCGAAGTGCGAGCATCGTGAACGCCGCACGGTCGAGGATTTCATTGCCGTCTCATTACATGGGGACGGACGCGTGGTTTCTAACCGTCCTCGGCATATGTTTCCAAAGCCCCGTTGTTGTATCAACTCACCCAGGGGTGTCTTGCCCGATCCGGTGGGGCCCAGCAGCAGGATGGCTCGATTCCTTGCGGCGGCACGGGACGTATGTTTGGTCATGGCGGAGCTTCTATACCGGCCGATAACGGTGTGCGGGGTTCGGCTGTGTTTCGAGTTCATCGAGATTGGCAACCGACAGCTCTCCACGTTCCAGCAGGTATTCGGTTCGCGAGCCAACGTCGCACAAGGCCAGAAACGCGTAGAACCCCTTGGCATGTACATACATTTCTCGGGCGATTTCGCTGATTGTGAGCGGGGCTTCTGCATTCTGCGTGATATCGAGCACTCGGTCGAGTCTTCTTAGGTGGCACTGTCGTATTTCGTCTATCCGCTTGTAGACGTCTCGCATCACCGGTTCGTGGCCACCCATGGCCAGATCGAATCCTCCCATGGTTCGGATTCTCTCGAGCGAGTCGAGGTAATGTCCCAGTCCGGTGTGTTCCGCCGTGCTTTCGGGCCATTGTTGGGGGATGGTTCTCGGCAGGATATGGTCGCCCGAGAGCAGCACGTCGTCCACTGCAATCGAGACGTGCCCCGGCGAATGGCCCGGCGTGTGGATGAACCGCAACCCGTCCAGCCGGCCGTTGTCTTCGAGTGTGAAGCCGACGGGCACCTTTCCATCTCGTTGGGTAGCCAGGTTGTATTTCTCCATCAGTTTGGCCGCCCGATTGTGCGGGACGCCGGCCTGTTCGAGGAAGCGTCGTTTCGCACCGGCGGTCAGGATGGCCTGTTCGCGATGGGCGGTGATCGACCGGCAATCAAGTGCGTGGATACCGACCGTGGCATTGGTATGGCGGACAAGTTCCACCAAGCCGCCGACGTGGTCGATATGGCCGTGGGTGAGGAGTATTCGCTTGATGTCGCGGGGCCGGAGCCGTTCGCCAAAATCGGTTCGGATAGTCTCCAGGCCATCGAGTACATCGCGTGTCGACCGGCCGCGGCCACTTCCGGCATCAACCAAGGTTGGCGGGCCCGCCCCGAGAAGCAGATACACCAGGCCTTTCAAGCTTGGCAGGACCTGACAGGGGATTCGATAGATTCGCACCCCGGTACTGGAAACATATCGTTTGACGGCGGCTAACGTAGACACGTGGTCAGAACTCCCGCGGATGGCGTAAATTCCCAATCTCTCGCACCGGACGGGCACGAAAACTACTGTTTTGTAGGAGGCGACTCCCGTCGCCGATTTGCCGGGAAACGAGGCCTCAATCGGCGACAGGAGTCGCCTCCTACAATTACGCATTTCGTGACCGTGCCGAGTATACGTCCGCCGGCAAGTGCCATTTTCCCGGGGTTTTGTGAATTGTT
>JAUWJC010000326.1 GCA_030607895.1 Pirellulales bacterium | reverse complement strand
CCTCCGGGCCGTTCCGGCAAATTAAACCTGGTCCCTTTTTCGGCCCAAACCCTGCAGTAAGTTGTGAAGGGCGAAGGTCTCACCTTAACATTATATCATAACGGGCAAGAACCAGTGAGCGGAAAAGGGGTTAATCGGCCGAAATCAACTCGATGCCGCTGATGATCGGCGCGCTAATGGCCGACGGTTCTTTTGCCTTTGGGATGAGTTCGACGTTTAGCGCCCCGGCGGCCACGATGCCGTCGAACTGCTTTACCACGGCATGATTCCCGCCGGCGGCCGCGGCAATATCAAAATCCTTCAATACCAGCTTGTCTTGCAGCTTGACGTCGAAGACCCGTTGCCCCGGCTTCGCGCCTTCGATCTCGGCGAAATGCAACCGGACCGACAGTGTTCGGGGCCGGGCCGCGTCGGCCGGGACGATAATCAACCGCTCGAACCCCTTGCCGATAACCGGTGGGCTGCCGAGCGGTCCTCGATGGTTCAGGTCGATCATCAGCGAGTTTTTGTTCAACCCGGCCGTGGCCAATGTCGTCCAGGGAATCGCCACCTCGGCGGAAAACGCCTGCTTATCCGCCCGCACGGCACTGGACCAGTCGCCGGCATACTTCGGGTCCTCGGCATTTGCACCCAGCGGCGGCAGCTTGATTGGTAGCGGATACGGGGCCACCGCGGCGAACAGCCCGTCCCGGTCGCGCTTCGTGCCGCGCTTGAACTCGATCGGCCCGCCCGGCTTGTCGGCCAGGCGGAAGGTCTGATAGGAGAGCGGGTCTTTACGGGGATCGCCGGCCGGGTGCCAAAGCGCCTGGAACCGGTGCTTGTCGCCCCGGCCGTCGTCGTCGTTGGCAAACAACTGCATTCCGAACTCCATGCCGGCGGCCGGTGCAATCTTCAGGTTCTTCCAGGGCAAAAGCAACTCGACCAGATAACCGCCCGACGTCTTCTTGGCCACGAACCGGGCCGTAAGCTTCTCGCCGGCAGTCGCCTTGCGGCGATCGTCGAACCGGCTCCTCGCCTTCGGGTGCTTCGGATCGCCGCCGGGGGAGACAACGAAGCCGTAGCTCTCCGGCGTTCCGCGCTTGGGTGTCAGGAAGACCTCCAGCGAGTCGCCCCGGCCGAGTTGTCCGGCGTCGGCCGATTCGCTAATCACATTATCCTTCACCTCGGCAAGCATCAACAGGCCGTCGTTGTTCCAGCCGATTCTGAAGCACGGGTCGAAGTCATTCGCCGGCCGGAGTTTGCCGTCACGGCCGGGCAGCGACACCACACTGAGCCCCTTGCCGGCCCAATCGGCCGGGTCGCCGTCGATGGTGACATCCAGTCGTGGGATGTCGCGGACGGGCAAGCCGGGCGTTACATAGGTCCACATCCCGTCGTACCGGGCGCCTGAGGCGGAAGCACCCAAGTGAAGGTATTTCTTGCTCGGCCGGGCGCGGTCGGCAAGGTTGCTCAGATACAACTCGAACGATTCGTCCTTCCGGCCGGCCGCCGACACCGGGCGGTTGTAGGCCAAATAGAGGTTCTGCTTGTCGTATCGCAGCGTAACCGAAGCGCTGCCTCCGCTGACGGCAATTGCCTTGTATCCGTTCCAACACGAGTCGGCCAACCGGCCGTCGACCGCCGGGGGCCGATCCGCCGGCTGATTCGTGGGCCAAGCGACTATTCCGCGGTCGAGGATATCAAGGTCCAACTGGGCCCGGCCGAGCCCCTTCAGGCCGCTGGCGTAAATCCACGGCCGGTCGGTGCCGGCAATGTTCAGCAATTCAGTATCGCGTCGATACGGGCCGAAGCCTTCCTTGAAGGTAAAGCGGAAGGGAATGGCAATGTCGTGACGGCGTGCCGTCGTATTAGGCCGGGGTATTCCAAGCCATAGCCGGCCGGCGGCGTCGCGCTGATCGGCCGGCGCGCCGAGATTCAAGGCGGCCTGCTTCACCCGAGTGCTGGGAAGCCGGTTGAAAAAGACCGACCAGTTCTCCTCTCTCTCGACAGGCATCAAGGCAACGGTTGTCTGGTAGCAGTACGAGCAAGTGCAAGTGGCGTCGGACGGCGGCATCAGCAACAGTCCGCCTGCCGCGATGGCGTTGACGTGGCACCCGGCCCGGACTCCGCCGAAGTTGTGTATCCCGCTGTCGCCGGCCAGGTCGTACATCCCCAGCGTACCCGAGCGGAACATCAAGAGGTTGGTTCCGCCGGATATCGAGCCGCAACCGTATGACCTGCCGAAGTTCCAGGGGGCCTGGATTCCGGTGAACGCATTGTGGCGGGATTTCGGCTCGCCGGTTCGCAGATCGTAGGCAGCCGGCTCGCCGTAGATCGTATCGCCCACGATCACGGGAAAGCGGCTCATTTTCACGCTTCGGTTGTAGAGCATTTTTCCGGAGTCGGCCGCGTAGCCGGTCATGCCGCCGCCGGTTGCCAGCAGAACACCTTCGGCCAGCCACAACTCGCCGCGTCCGGCAATGCCCTCGGTGGTCTGCCAGGCGACCTTCCCGGTTGCCGCGTCGATGGCCAGCAGTGCGGACCCCACCGAAATGCTCTGTCCTCGCTTCTTGGCCTTTGCCACGTCGGCCGGGCTGGTTCGATCGATCAGGTAGACCCGGCTGCCGTCCATTGCAAGCGAGTTATTGCCGACCACTCCACTTGCCGCATACGTCCAACGCGGCTTGCCGTCTTTGCTCAAGAGGAAGACGTATTTTCCTTCCACATCGTTGCCAGCACTGCCGAGAATCCCCTTGTCGCCGATGGCCAGGTAGCTCCAGATGCACTTCTTGGCCATGTCTTCCGGCAGATTGGCCGGCGGGGCGGGAAGCTGATAGGTGGCCGTGGTCTTGCCGGTGGCCGCGTCAAGCCGCAAACACTCCCTGCCGGTGGCGATGTAAACACTCTGGGCGTCGGCCGCCACGTTGTTTCCCTTCGAACTGACCGGGAATCGGCCAACGCTGGGTAGGTCGCGACGCCAAAGTTGACGGCCGTTGTAAGCGTCGACGGCCATCAGGCTGTATTGCCCGATGACGAACAGCCGCCCATCGACACAGAGCGGGGCCGCTCCTTTCCAATGTCGGGCGATGAGCCGGGCCGGGCCGGGCTTGCCAAACCAGAGCAGCCGAACGGGCAGCTTCACTCGCTGGTCTGTCGAAGCGCCGGGCCGGGCCGCCGTTGCATATTGGTGCGTCCAGTTGGCAGCCCCGGGCAGCTTGCCCCGGACAACCTGCACGGCACCATCCACGTTTCTTATCTCGCCTTGCGGAACTTTGCCGCCGGTAAGCCATCCTTTGACCGCCTCCGGTCCGCCCGTCAAGCCGGCAACCACAACATGCGCCGTGCCCCCGCAAGGACGCAACACGCGGCGAACCTCGGCGGCCGGCCAATTGGCCATGTCTCCCGAGCCGGGCTGGCAAATAACCAGCAGATCGGCCATGTAGTCGGGGTACTTCAGCGTATCGAGCGTTCCCTGATGGACCGTTACGCGGACGCCGTACAGCCCGGCCGCGTCCAGCGCCCGACGCACCGTGGCCGCCCGCTCGGCGTCCGGCTCGATGCAGTAGACTTCCAAGTCCGACTGCCTGGCCAGATGGTACAACAGCCGCCCGTCGCCGGCACCCAGAACAACGCAGTAGCCGGCCTTCTTGCCGGTCTGTTCGATGATGCGTCGGGCTGTAGCGGCGGCCGGCGAGTCGGGCGTGTCGGCCTTGTAGGGCGAAGCAGCCGGCGGCGAGGAAGTAACAGGCGGATTGTCGATAGCCTTCGGGCCGTAACACACAATCCGGCCTTCGGTGGTGCTTGCCAGCAGCCGGCCGTCGGCCGCGGCCAGACTGCGTACCTGGCCGGGTACTTTGTCCTGCCATAGCACGTTGCCCTTCTCGCCGTCGACGGCCGTAACCGTTCCTTGCCCGCCAACCAGCACGGTATTGCCGGCCACGATCAACGAATAGGCCCGGCCGTGTGGGGTCTCCCATTTGGTGCAGGCCGAAAGACCGTCGCCCTTGGCCCAGGCTTTCCAGTCGTAGGCGCTCAGCTTGCCGCTTCCCGTGGCGTAGAGAATATTGCCGCTGACCACAACCCGCCGTTTGCCGGGAAAATCGCGTTTGATTGTGCCGGTTGCCGTGTCGAAAGTGGCTATTCCATCGTCTTTATTGGGCGGAAATTCACCCGGTTGGACGTTGATATCCGGCCCGATGTGGCATCGCCACGCAAAGAGCAGCCCGTCGACAAGCATGTTCCAAGAGCCACCCCAGCGGTCGCCCCAACTTCGGGGACGGCTCTGGTAGTAGAGCATTTTTCCGCTCGGGCGGTCGAAGGCGGCCGTCACGTTGCGGCCGGTGGGAACGAACAACTGATCCTTGTGCCCCAGCAGGTATCCTTGCGGAGCCACGCCGGTCACCGAGCAGGCCGGCGGGTGTGGTTGTTGGCGGTAATCCATGCCGCAGGTTTCGTTCTTCCAGATGACCGCTCCGCTGTCGGCGCGAAGTGCGTAGAGATAGACACCTTCGTTCGGCCACATGCCGGCCGAGAAGTAGACGATTCCGTCCGCCACGACAACTCCGCTGCGCAACGGCCAGCGCGAGATCAGCCGCTCGTTGCCGATGATCTTCTCCTGCCGCGGCGCGCCCGAGAAACTCCATAGCAACTTGCCTTCGGCCGCCGAAAGGCAATAGAGCCGTCCGTCGTCCGAGGCGACGAATACCCGGCCTCCCTCGACCGCCGGAGAAAAGCGTACCGGGCCTTCGGTAAAGAAGCTCCACCGCTGCTGTCCGCTCTGCAAATCAACGGCGTAGACCTTGTGGTCGGCCGAGGAGCCGAAATAGGCCAAACCACCCGCCACAACGGCGTCATACGCATAGTCGAACGCCACGCGGTTCAGTTCCCTGCTCGGCTCGGGCCAGGCAGGCATGGGGGCATGGGCCGCCCGATATGTCCACTGGCGATGAAGGGGGCTCTGCAACTTCTCGGCCGCCCGGCCGCTCCGCGCCAGGTCGTGCCGATACATGGGCCAGTCGCCGGCCCGAACTCCGCTTGCCGCAAGAAAACCCGTCAGAACAACAGAAAACACAAAAGGACGCTGGCAACTTGACATGAGCTGTCTCCTTCGAGGTGGGAACAACCGCGGTAGGGGGAAGATACGTTCAGCTTAACCACTGATCTTCAGCTACGGCGACATCCGTGTCAAGGTCTTCTGCCGGGGAGTGGAGAAAACAGGTAACCGTTTACGGTACGAAATACCGTGTTTAGCCGGCGGGCTTGCCCGCCGTT
>JAUWJC010000137.1 GCA_030607895.1 Pirellulales bacterium | reverse complement strand
GATTTTCCGTCAGAACCGTGGTATCGGTTGATTGCATTGTGGTACTAACCTGTGGAAACTTGTTTTCCTGGCAATTCAAATATCAATTCTTCCCGTAAACCGGCAGCCAACGAGATACCTCGTCCGTCCGCCCTCTTCCACTCTCGCAACGCGGGCAACCCTGGCGGTGAAGTAGGTCAGGGTCGGGGCCCGACCAAGGGCAACGACCAGGTCCTTGAAATCGGGCGATCTATCGAGCAGAAAGGAGACTCCGCCAGCCGAGATATCCTTGCACTCGATCGGGAAGAAGTTATCCTTTGCCGGTATCACGCCGCCGACCGTTGGGGCGATCATCTGCCTGTACTGATAGGCACGACGCTGGCTGGTTCTGGTTTCTTTACCCTTCGCATCACCCAACGGTTGAAAGGGCCGGGGCATTTTGTTGTCTTCTCCGGTTTGTAGTCGGCCGGCCGGCTCACTGCCACGTGCCTGCCGTTCGGTTTCGCCTGCCTTGGCACGAAACTCCTCAAGCGCCTTGGTGGCCCGCTCGGCAACCGTCCTGGCCTTGCGCAATTCCTCCTCGGTCGCCACCTGCTCGGTTCGATCGATGCCGGTCATCACGAAGGACTGTGGCCGTTCGTGCGAGTCGCGCATTACCTTTAGCGACCAGCATATCCGCCGCGGAGTACCGTCCTTGGTGAGCAAAAGGCTCTCGAACTCGCACGACCCATTGTCTGTTTTGGCGCTGCGAAAAATACCCCGGACCAATTCAAGTTCCTTGGGTACCACGAAGACATTCCAGAACGGCTTGCCGCGGACCTCGGCAACGGAGAATTGCGTTGTCTGCTGGCAGGCCCGGTTGATGCTCAACAGATTCCCTGCAACGTCGACCGCAACCACCAGGGCGTCGACGATATCCAGTACCGTCGAGGAGAAGGTGCGTTGCTTCTTCAGTTCGTTTTCGGTTTTGATTCGGGCGATGGAAGAACTGAGCAGATAGGCAATCGTCTCGGCAAAGCCGACGTCCTCGGACACAAAAGCCTCTTTCTCGGTCGCGTAGACCCCCAACGTTCCGAAAGCCTTGCCGCCTACGTGAAGAGGCACCGTAATCGCGCTCCGCGCGCCAAGCTTTCGTAAAAAAAGGTCTTTGAACCGCTCTTCGGTTGTTAGGTCGGCGGAAACCACGGGGCGGGCCGAATTCAGAGCGAACGCGGCCATCGAATCGGCTGCTTCCAACGGACACTTGTGAGTCGGCGGATCGGGTGAACCTGACTGCTCGGCGGTGGCCTTTAGCAGCAGCGCGGCGCCATCGTCCACCACTTCGCCAATCGCGCTGAAATCCGCGTGAAGGATTTCCGCCACCAACGCCACCGCATCCTGCATCAACACCGAAAGGGACGGTTGAGCATTTGTGCGGCGCCCGAACGCCAAAACGGCGGCTTGCCGGCGCACCAGAGGATCGGCCTTCTCGGGATTTCCCCCGGGACTGGAGAAGGCCGCTCCAAGTTCAGTGAATTCGGAACAGTTTGCGTTGTCGGTCGAGTCCATTTATGCCAGCTTCAAGAAACCAGACAGCATGTAAAGATTACAACCAAAATCTACTATTCTCCCGGGCCCCAGGCGCGAACGGGACCGAGATTTGACGAAGATTAGGGAAATACCAATAGAAGCGGACTCCCGCCCGTCATGCCCGCCCTATCCTGATCCCCCACAATCTGTCAGAATGGAATTCATGTGTGCATGCAGATGAGTGGTGGGTGATGTCCGTCGATATATGTAGGGTGGGCACTGCCCACCGGTATATGTAGGGTGGGCACTGCCCACCGGTGTACAAGACATTGTGGTGGGCGATGCCCACCCTACAAAGGTGAGGATTCCATGCGAATGCAATATCTCGAACGGCTAGAACTCGCTCCCCTTCTTCTGGCGGTAGTGCTGCTACCGGCAGTGGGCACTACAAGCGAACGGCCGGCGGCCATGCCACCGGTGCCGAAGTACAACACCATCGAGCGGCTGCCGGGGGCCGTTACCCTGGCAACACTATCCAACGGCCTGACCGTGATTGTCCAGGAGAACCACGTGGCCCCGGTTGCCACGGTCCGCTGCTACGTGAAGAACACCGGCGGGGCGTTCGAGGGCCGTTACTTGGGCGTCGGGCTGAGCCACCTGGTCGAGCATCTTGTCGCCGGCGGTACAACCGACACGCGACCCGAGAAGGAGATCGAAAAGATCATCGATACTTTCGGCGGGGCGACAAACGCCTACACCTCGACGCACCTGACCGCCTATTTCATCGACTGCCCGGCAAAACACGCCATGACCGCAATCGATCTGCTGGCCGATTCGATGCAACACGCGAAGCTCACGGAGGCCGAATTCGCACGCGAGTTCAAGGTCGTCCAGCGCGAATTGGCCGACGGCGATGTCAACCGCGGCCGGGTTCAATGGAAGTTACTCAACCAAACCGTCTACACGCAGCATCCGGTCCGCCATCCGGTGATTGGCTACCTCGAAGTCTTGCGCGGCATTACCCGGCAGGCCGCGCTGGACTTCCACCGCCGTCGCTACGTGCCGAATAACCAGGTCTTCGTGGTGGTCGGCGACGTGAAGACGCAAGCCGTACTGGACCGGATTGCCCGGCAATGGGTGAGAACTCTCCGAGGCCGGGAGACCTACGTCACCATGGAAGACGAACCGGAGCAACTCACGCCCCGCCGGGCCGTCCGCGAGATGGACGGGACGACTGACGACATGGTTTTCGCCTGGCCGACCGTCAAGCTTTCGCATCCCGACCTGTACGCCCTTGACATAGCGGCTTTCATTCTGGCTGAAGGCGAAAGCTCGCGACTGGTTCGCTCGCTCAAGTACGACCGGCAGTTGGCGCTCTCGGTCAGTTCGGCCAGCTACACGCCCTACTTCGTGAAGGGTTGGTTTGGCATCTTTACAAGTTGCATGCCGGAGAATCGCGAAAAGGCCTCTTCCGAAATCCTCCGCCAGGTCTACCGACTCCGCGACGAGCCGGTCAGTCCGGCCGAGTTGGCCAAAGCCAAAAAACAGAAGGCGGCCGAGTTGGTCTTCAGCCAACAGACGGTCCAACAGGCCGCCGAGAGCCTGGGAAGAAACCTCATCTCCACCGGCGACCCGCTCTTCGATCATCGCTACGTCGAAAACATCCAGAAGGTCACCGCCGAGCAGGTCCGCGCGGTCGCCCGGCGATACTTCGTGCCCGGGCGACTCAACCGCGTGACCATCACCCCGCGCGGCCAAGCACCCAAGGCAACCGGTTCGGATGCCGCCGCCGGTGAGAGTCCGGTTCGGATGACGCGTCTTTCCAACGGGCTTCGGGTGCTTGTCAAGCGGCACTCGCAACTTCCGCTGGTAAACATCCAGGCATACGTGCTGGGCGGTTGTCTGGTCGACAGCGAGGCGACGGCCGGCCGCTCCGCGTTGGTCGCAGCCATGCTGGACAAGGGAACCGCCCGTCGCTCCGCCCGGCAAATCGCCGACTACTTCGACTCGATCGGCGGTCGGCTCTCGATGTCGGCCGGCCGAAACACGGTTTACGGGAGCGCCGCGACGTTGCGTGCCGATTTCTCCCAAGCGGCGGCGGTTTTTGCCGAGTGCTTCACACAGCCCACCTTCTCCGACGACGAGTTCGGCAAGGTCCAGAAGCTGGCCCTCGGTGCAATTGCCCGACGCGCCGACAACCCGCACCAGGAGGTATTCGAACTGTTCTACGATAATCTCCCGCCCTCCTCTCCTTATCATTTGCTTCGAGGAGGAAAGACCGAAACGGTCAAGCGGATTTCGGCCGAGGACCTTCGGGCGTACCATCGGAAGTACTTCGTGCCCAACAACATGATCGTCACCGTGTTCGGCGATATCGACCCGGACGAAGCGATGACGCTGGTCAAGCAGCATTTCGGCCGGCTGAGGCCCGACCCCGCTTTCAAGCCGATCGGCTTCGACCGCGACAACAGCGTCCCCAAGACGATCGTCCGCCACAAGCAAACCGCCAAGCAAACCGGCATGGTGCTGATCGGATATCCGGGCGTTAGTATTTTAGACAAGAAGGATCACGCCGCGCTGACGGTCTTGGACGCCGTCATGTCGGGCTACAACTACCCGGGTGGATGGCTGCACAACGAGCTGCGTGGCGAGGGGCTGGTCTACTTCGTCCACGCCTACCAGATTACCGGTCCCGCGCCGGGTTACTTCGCCGTCCTTTCGCAAACTCGACCCGACAAAATCAAGGAAGTGATCGGGCGTATCCGGCGGAACGTCGATCGGGCCAAGGCCGGCAAGATCACGCCCGATGAGTTCAAGACGGCCGTTGAAATGATCGTGGCGCTACACGCGCAGAAGAACACCACGGCCGCCGAGCAAGCCGGGCAAGCCGCGCTCGATGAACTCTACGGCCTGGGTTACGATTACGACAAGTCGTTCGACGCCCGAATCCAGAGCGTCACGCTCGACGACGTGGTTCGCGTGGCACGCAAGTACCTGGGAAACCACGTGCTGGTCACCACGTCGCCCGCCGCAACAGGCAACGGCCGCTGACGGATCGGCCCGGCGTAACCGTTCACGGGCACGATGGAATCAGGCCACGGATGAAACACGGATCAAACACGGATAGACAATAGAGAAGGGAGAGGGGAGAGGGGAAAGGATGAAGATGGCCGCTTGCGGCTTCGCAATTCTCAACTCTCAACCTCAACCCTCAACTCTCCTCAGGCACGCCGGCCTGACGCATTGCGCCGCGCAAGTGCGCCAGGGTTTGCTTGTAGTCATCCGGCCCCCCGTATTCCATCACCAGCGGCGCGGTTGGCGTCCGCTGGGCAGCCAGAGTAACGAACTCTCGATAGTCAAGGTCTCCCTGTCCGGCGGGCACACCCGACGGACAGTTCAAGCAAGACGGCTACCGGCCGATTTCCCGCACTATGGTGACAAGCTGGCCGAGTATCATGCAAGTTGCGCCCCAGATGCGGTGCGATTGCCAGGCGAAATGCGGGGCGGTGTACGGCCGGCCTTCGCGCACGCGCTGGTGGCTGCCCAGGTTGGCCGGGTCGAGAAGATGATCCAACGGAATCTCGATAAGTTGCTCAACTTCCGCCCGATTGGGGACGAAACGGCCACGTTTGTCGCTTACGCCCACCCAAGGCTCGATGCAAAAGTTGCTGACCTCGACATACAACGGCGAGAGTCGGCCAAGCAATTCGATTTGCATGTCTTCCCCGCCCAGTTCTTCGTGAAATTCGCGAAGTGCGGCCTGGCCGCTCGTTTCACCCGCCTCGATTGCCCCGCCCGGCAGGCTCACCTGACCGCCATGATCGGGCAAGTGCGAAGGCCGCAAAGTCAACGGTAAATGCCAGCGGTCCCGGCGTGGATAGAGCAGTACCAGCACGGCGGCGGGCCGGGCGTCCGGCGGTGGCTCATCGTAATGTCGCCGGCGGCGCGGGTGAGACTCGAACCTCGCCAAGACCGACGAATCCGGCAACGGTTCCGCCAGTCGCTCGGTCAGTAGTTCGGGAAGCCGTGTGTTCATGTGATCAAACCGGCCGCTTGCGGCTTCGCATCGTGCAAGTTTGGCCGCTATCGCAACCTGTAAACGGCGTACGTGTCGTTCTCGTAGACAATATCCAGCGGCAGCGGCGGTTCGGACAGCGTGAGCACGTAATCGGCATTGTATTTCCGGCCGAGTTGATTAAGTCGTCTCGAACCGAGTTCGGACAGCGACCGGCGCCATCGCCGGTTGGGCCCCCGTTGACCTAACTGGCGGCCGGTGGCGTGAATGTCCTGCATCCGGGTCCACCACCGGACGATGGAACGGGCGTCTTGCGGAATGTCTTTCCAAGTGACCACCTCGCTGTGGCCGGTATACCATTTGAAGGTTTGCGCCAGCCGAGGTGTCAAAAAGCGTGTGCCGGGTGGGATGTTTTCGGGCCGGGCAATCCAGCGGCAAGCCCGACGCCAGTCGGCATAGTTGCGCACCCGCCACACGTCGGCTCGGGGAGGCCTGGGAAGCGGCCGCTTCAGCGCCAGATTACCCAGATGAAAGCCCGTAAGCAAAAAGACTATCACCAGCCAGCGGAAACAGGGACGAGGGGCGAGGGGCGAGAGGCCAGGGGCAAGAGATGAGCAATCCTGGCCCCTGGCCCCTCGTCCCTCGCCCCTCGTTCCTCGTCCCTCACCCCTCCCCCCTACAATCAGGGACGTCCCACACAGCGCCACGCCCATGAGCACGGCCACGTCGGCCAGGCGGAACCAATACAGCCGCAACAGCCGAGCGGAGAGCGCCCGGTTGTCAGCCGTCACAAGACCCACGATCAGGCCCACCGCCGCAATGGCAATCGCGCCGGTGACGAATCCCCGCAGCCGCCGGCCAGCGCTGCAAAACCCGGCGGTTGCCGGAGTCATCAGACAAAGAACCAACCAGATGAATACGAGAAACGCCTGGCGGAGAACAAAATCGGTGCGGAGCGTGCCGGGCGCCAGGTGGTGCGGCAAGCGCTCGAAAACGTAAATCCGGCAAGCCTGATCGACGGTCTCTGGATCGACACCCCAGGTTAGTTTCAGCGAGGGGACCAGGCTGGGCATGGCCAGGAGCAATCCGCCGACCAGGCCGGGAAGCATCGTTCGGAGCTTGGGACGCCCAGTATCTTGCGAGAGCCACGCAAAGCCCGCGGCCACGGTCGCCCATCCACCCACCAGCACGTGAAACATGGCGGCAGCACCGAAAAACAACCACGCGCGGTTCCAGCGGTTGCGGACCAGTGCCTCCAGCCCCAGGAAGACAAACACGAAGGCGAACCCCTTGGCCTCGACGCCGCCGATGATCCATTCGCCCGCCATGTGGCAGTTCTCGATCAGCGTCACCATAAGCGCGGCAGTCAGGATAGACCACCAGCGGCGGGGTAACACGGCGAAGCTCAGCCTGCGCCACGACCAGGCCAACAGTGCCCAAGTCAGCAGCCGTCCAACCCAGGCCAGCGCGACCGGCCCGAGCCAAAGCGAAAGCCAACCGAAAGTGAAATAGAAGACCTTGTGCGTGTCGGCCGAGTCGAGAAAAAAATCGTCGCCGACCCAATCGGGGTTCCAGAAATGGATTGTCTTGCCCAGGTAGTGCGGCTCGTTCACGTCGGGCACCGGCCACGCGCCTTGGATGAAGAACACAACAAACACCAGGGCAATCTCGATCCAAGCGCTCGTGCGAAGCCGCAAGCGGCAGTCCATGTCCTTCATCCTTCCAGCGCGGCGATGCTCTTGAAGTCGTCCTTTAGTGAGCGGTAGAGCTGCTGGTAGACGGGCATTGCCCGATCGTATATCTTCTTGGACGGTCGGTGAACCGACGTTTGCTTCACTACTCGGATCGTCGCTTTGCAGGCTTCTTGGATATTCTTGAACGCGCCGGCTCCAACGGCGGCCAACAGGGCCACGCCGTAGGCGGCACCTTCGGTGGTGTTGATGGTTACCACGCTCCGGCCGAAGACGTCGGCTTGTATCTGTCGCCAAAGCGGACTGCGGCTGCCCCCGCCGGAGGCGCGAATTTGACGAACCGGAACACCCAACCCCTCGATAATCTCCAGGCTGTCGCGCATCGAGAAAGTTACACCTTCCATAATAGCACGAATCAGGTGTCCCCGGGTGTGCGCCAGCGTGAGGCCGACGAAGCAACCTCGGGCATCGGGGTCGGCGTGTGGGGTTCGTTCGCCGGAGAGGTACGGCAGGAAGAACAGCCCTTCGCTGCCCGGCCGGACCGGCCTGGCCTCCTCGATCAGCAGGTCGTACACTTCCTTTTTCGCCCGTTTGGCCTTGAGCATGTCGGCCTTGCAGAGTTCGTTTCGGAACCACTGTAACGACCCGCCGGCCGAGAGGTTTACGCCCATCATGTGCCACTTGCCTCGTACCGCGTGGCAGAAGGTGTGGATGCGTCCCTCGGGATCGATTTTTACTTCGTCGGAGTGTACGAACATCACGCCGGAGGTGCCGATCGAGGTGGACAGCACGCCCCGGTTGACGATTCCGTTTCCCACCGCGCCGGCCGCACAGTCGCCTGCCCCGCCGACAACCAGGCAATCGGTCGAAAGCCCCAGGGCGGCGGCCGCCTGGGGAGTCAGCTTGCCGGTGACATCTTCCGATTCGTAACATTCGCCGAATAGATCGATGTCCAGTTCCAAGGCGGAGAGGAGTTTTTTCGACCAGGTACGCTTCTTGACGTCCAACAGCAGCATTCCGCTGGCGTCGCTCACGTCGGTGGCGTACTGGCCGGTCATGCGTCTGCGGATTTCGTCCTTAGGCAGAAGGATTTTGCAGGTACGGTCGAATTTCTTCGGCTCGTTATTTCTAAGCCAGAGGATTTTCGGCGCGGTGAAACCGGTCAAGGCCGGATTGGCCACCATGCGGATGAGTGCCTTTCGGCCGCCGGCTCGCTCTTCTATTTCCCGGCACTCGGCCGCGGTTCGCTGATCGTTCCAAAGTATCGCCCGGCGAACCACCCGATCGCGCCGGTCGAGGAACACCGATCCGTGCATCTGGCCGGAAAGCCCAATGGCCTTGACGTCGGCCGGTTTCAGCCGGGCTTTTTTCATCACTCTACCGACCGACTTGATGGTTGCCTGCCACCAATCTTCGGGGTTCTGCTCGCTCCAAAGCGGTTTGGGTACGTAGCAGGGATACGTCTCCATCGCGTCGGCCAGGATCCGGCCGCTGGTGTCCATTGCCAGGGTCTTCGCTGCGGAGGTGCCAATATCGATTCCCAGAAAAATGCTCATTGTGATCGCTTCCTTTTCGCCAGGGTAACGTAAGGGCGACAAACAGGCGTTGCCACCGGCGAATTGTACCCCCACGGGGGCAAAGCGGGAAGACGGAGGTCGGAAATCGGAGGTCGGAAGTCGGAAGGCGGGGACACCACAGCCGGTTGTCCAGCGATGGTGAGGTGATAGACTGGATGGCATGGGACTCACTTCCGACCTCCGACTTCCGACCTC
>JAUWJC010000381.1 GCA_030607895.1 Pirellulales bacterium | reverse complement strand
GTCGGGGTTTGGGGTGGGGGGTGCGGGTTCCCGCCTTTCGGGTCCCCGGTGTGGTCCCAAACCCCCACCCGTTACCCCCCAACCCTGACAACTCAACCGCCTCCTTACTCTAAGACGGAGCCTCGTTCGATTTCAGCAGGTACGGATCGCTGGAGGGCACGCGGCAAAAAGCTTGGGAGGGACAGACCGTTGCGATTGCGCATTCGTTGCAGCCCACGCACAAATCGTGGCAGACCTGCATGTAGAGCGAGCCGTTGCCGAAGGCGCTACAGCCCTTCACGCACTTGCCGCAGCCGATGCACAGCGTTTCGTCGATGGTATACTCGTGGTAGGGGTCTTCGATGAACTTTCGGACGATGGCCCCGGTGGGACAGAGTTGGTTCTCGGCGCCGGAGTTCAGCGAGTTGGGCTCCGGTTCGAAATAGCCGGTACACAACTCGCAATAGCCGCACATGGCGAAGTTGTGGACGCACTTGACGGCCGACACATCGAGCACGCACTCGGTTGCGCATTTGTCGCAAGCGATGCACTTGTACGGATCGATTTGCCAGACGGTACAATCGGTGCGGCCTTTCCGCCCGACCAGAACGGCGGCCAGCCCACCCAGCCCAATCGCCCCGGCAACGCGAAGGCTGTCGCCGACGAACCGGCGGCGGGTTTGTTTGTTGTCTGCGAGAGAGTTCATCTTGTAAAGCCGCGACCAGTGGTCGCGGTTCTTTCTTGTAAAGGTCGCGGTTCTTTCGGTTATGAGTTTGTCTGGCAATCCGCGACCAGTGGTCGCGGCTTTACATTTCACTACGTTCAAACACACGCACCTTCTTTGCGGCCGGGGCGAGTACCAACACGCGGCCACGGCTGGCGGCGGCCAGGTCGACGGCAACGAGCTTGTGGGCGGCGCGGGTTTCTTGGGCAATGGTGGCCGTTGGCAGGAATGTCTCGGGGCCGGCCACCACGCATTCAAAGCGGCCGTCGGTGGTGTAGATTTTCACTCGCGGAATGCCCTTCTCGGCCGTCACGATACGTCCGTCGGGCAGGACCGCGATATTGACCGGGTTGCAGCAGCCGCAGAACCCTTCGATTGCCACCGTCGGCTTACCCCAGGCGAATTCCAGGTGGCCGTCCGGAGTATAGGCCTCGATTCGGTGCCCGCCCGGGTTGACCGCCCGAAGTAACCCGTCGCGAGCCATGGCAACGTCGAAATATGGGCTGGGAATGACGAAGCCGGGTATGTTCCGTGCCGCATCCCGCCGGCCGATCCGGCCGATTACCTTGCCGTCGGTGTTGCAGCACAGGACGATTTTGTTCCCGGCGTCGGCCAGGAAGACGTTTTCTTCGTCGGTGGCAATCGATGTGAGCACCGCCCGATCGCCCAGGCTCCGCCAAGTTGCCTGTCGGATGCCGTCCGAGGAGTAGACTTCGACGTGCTCCCTCATGCCAACGTAGATGCGGGCTGGAAATGCGTGCTCGTTGCCGCCGACGGCCAGACATTGCGGCCGGCCGTCGAGCGCGATCTGCAGAACCTCTTTCCCGGCGGAATCGAACACCCGAACCAACTCATCGCCGGCCACGTGGATTCGGTCGTCCGGCCCCACGGCAACCGCCCGAGGCTCCTTCATCGCCGGATCGATTTCGGCCGTCTTCCGGTAGTGGATCAAGGCCGGGTCGATCGCCATGTATTTGTCCAGATCATACGCGAATCTTTTCGACGATCTGCCTTCCCGATCACGCGACAGACTGTTTTTCATCAAGGCAACCACACCAATGCAGATCGCCGCCAGGACGACCGCGCCGATCAAAAGGTGGACGGTTGTATTGGTGGGTTTTGGGAGCATGGTTTTTCGGGTGTAGTGTTGTTTAGCCCCGGCGGCCACGCCGGGGAACCGCGCCGCGTGGCCGCGACGGCTAAACGGTTTCGCTCGCTCCGCTCGATCGAACCTACTGCTGTTTCTCTCGCACGTCGAGGCAAACCATTTGGGTTAAGTCGCGGAGAATCAGTCTTCCGGCGGCCATGGTCATGGGGCCCCAGGCGTCGTGGCCGTCGAGCACTTGGGCCTGGGCCAGTTGTTTGTATCCGTCGGGCGTGGCTTCGGCCAGCGTGAGCAGGCCGGAATCGTCCATCACGAAGATCAGCTCGTCGGCGATCATGTATGGCCCCAAACCAAACTTGTTGCGCGATCCGCTCTTCCAGACTTCGCTACCTTCGAGGTCCAGGCAGACGAGTTGTTTGTCCTTCTCGCGAACGCCGTACAGATATCCGTCAAACAGGACGGGCGTTTGCTGCGTGGAGCCGAACTGTTTTGGTTTCAGCCGGAAGAGCGTCTTTGCCGCGAGCCGGCCGCCTTGCTCTTCCAATTGCATCATCACCGCCCCGGCGTTGTATCCACCGGAGAAGAATATCTTGCCGTCGCCGATGATCGTCGGCGAGGGGCCCGTGGCGATGCTGATCTTCCAGTCGGTGGTATCCCAAAGCATCGAGCCGTCGTCGGCCGCGATGCCGGCCCCGCCGCCGCGAGCGCAGTAGACGTACATCCGCCGTCCGGCAAACTCCATGGGCATGATCGAGCCGTGCGTTTGCCGCCACGCCCGGGGGTTGGGGCTCTCCCAAATCACCTCGCCCGACCGGCAGTCGACCGCGATCAACAGCGCCTTTCCACCGGTTGCCAGGATGGCCCGATCGCCGTCGATCATCGGGCATTGGCCGGCGTACCAGGGCGGCACGGTGGCGCCATGCTCGCGGACCATGTCCATCAGCCAGTAGCACTCGCCCGTTTTGGCGTTCAGACAACTGACGTGACATTTAGGCCCAATGCCGACTACATATTTTTCCGTGACGGCCGGCACGGTCCGAGACATTCCGTGATTACGCTTGACCACGACCGGATAGCCGTATCGCCAGATTTCCTTGCCGTCGGCCAGCGAGAGACATCGCATGGTGTCGGCCGCGGCCTGGCGGTCGTAGTCGAGCACGTAGACCCTTCCGGCCAGCACGGCGGCGGAGGCGTATCCTTCGCCCAACTCGATCGACCAGAGCACTCTGGGTCCGTCCTTGGGCCACGTTTGGGCCAGGGTCGGCCCGTCATCGGCGATGCCGTCGAACCGCTTACCGCGGAAGCGGGGCCACGAGCCGGGCAAATCGGCCGGCTTGCTGTCGGATTTCGTCAACTTGCCCACCAGGGGGACCACCGGGGCGTCGCCCACGCCCGGCCCGGGCGGCCGGTCGAGCCCTGGCACCCGGGCTTGCAAGTCGTGGACCGTGCCCGTGCGAGTCCACAACACCAACAGCACGATACCGGCAACGGCCATCGCGCCGGGAAAGATGGTTTCGGCCAGTGAATTCCTCACATACATAACTTGCACTTAACCTAGTTCCCAAGCTCTGCTTGGGAACCCGCTACTTTCCAGCAATACGGTGCGG
Source organism: Pirellulales bacterium (assembly GCA_030607895.1). Taxonomy (GTDB): domain Bacteria; phylum Planctomycetota; class Planctomycetia; order Pirellulales; family Thermoguttaceae; genus JAUWJC01. Next base: position 1,266 of record JAUWJC010000381.1, on the reverse strand, counting down.
TCCCAAGCAGAGCTTGGGACCGAGTGTATAACTGGCCAACAACTTACAAAACGGACATCTAAGTCCCGTCGATGCGTATCTCGATGATCTCGAAATTCAGCGTGCCGTTTGGTACTTCGATCTGGGCCTTTTGGCCGGCTTTCTTGCCGATCAGGCCTTGGGCCAGCGGGCTGGTGACGAGGATTTTTCCGACGTCGTAGTCTTCCTCGCCGGCACCGACCAGGGGGAATTCCTCAGTGTCGCCCAGATCGAGGTCCTTCACCACGACCGTCGTGCCGAACGCGACTTCGCCCTTGGGCGCCTGCGAAGGGTCCATCAGCACGGCCCGGGAAAGTTTATCGCGAAGCAGGTTGATCCGTGCTTCCATCATTGCCCGGCTTTCCTGCGCGCCGTCGTACTCGGCGTTTTCGCTCAAGTCGCCTTCCGCCCGGGCTTTCTCAAGCCGTTCGAGTATCTTGGGCAATTCGACCGTGTGCAGGTGATCCAGGTCGGCTTTGAGCTTATCGTAGCCGGCACGAGTCATGGGAACGCGATCGGAGGACATTTGGTCTTCTCCCTGTAGGAGGCGACTCCCGTCGCCGATTTACCGGAAAATTGGGAAGCTGGAGCGGAGAAGGGGAGACAAAACAGGGGGACAACCACAATTTTTCGACCGAGAACGAAGAATAAACAGGCCACGGTCCTCTATTAGTTGATCCAAGTACACGTCAAAAAATGTCGAGCATGTGTTCGCCCCGGTGCTCGGGATTGCCGATCAAACGTTGCCCGACCGGGTCGACGACGAAATCCAGACCTTCCAACGCGATCTGGCCGATCAGCACCGGACAGTCGTCGGGGATTTCGGCAACGTCGGTGGTGAAATCCCGGCCCTCGACGGTCAGCCGCACCGCGGCACAGATGTTCGTCTGGACGATTCCACCCGCAGTCCGCACCCGGCGGGTGCGGTAAGGTGTCAGACCCAACTGGGCGACCATTCGTTTCGGCAGCGAGAGCATCACCGCGCCCGTGTCAACCAGCGCGTCGGATACGTCGACCGAGCGAACCTGGTCCGCTGGCAGCGTCCCGGCTTGTGCCTTAAAGATGTCCTCCAGGTTCTCAATCTTCACCGCCACCTGAACCTTACCCATCGTTGAAATCTCCATCACGTTGTCCTCCATTTCACCGGGGCCGCAAAAGGGCCCCGGTTTAATTTTTGCGACGCCCCCCCCCGGCCGGGCCGGCCAAATTAACCTGGGCCCGTTTTCGGGCCCCACCCGGCAGTAAGGT
>JAUWJC010000400.1 GCA_030607895.1 Pirellulales bacterium | reverse complement strand
ACTATCCACTATCCCCCCCATGCTCAAGGCCCTCGAACTCGTCGGTTTCAAGAGCTTCGCCGCCAAGACCCGGTTTGAGTTCCCGCCCGGCATCACTGTCGTGGTGGGGCCGAACGGGTCGGGGAAGTCGAACATAGTCGACGCGGTCAAGTGGGTGTTGGGCGAGCAGAGCGTCAAGAGCCTGCGGGGCAAGGAGATGGCCGACGTCATCTTCAACGGCTCCGGTGCCCGCCGGAACATGAACTCGGCCGAAATCACTCTCACCTTCGACAACAGCAACAACCTACTGCCGATCGACACCCCTGAAGTACACATTACCCGGCGTGTTTACCGTAGCGGCGAGGTCGAATACCTCATCAACCGGCAGCCTTCCCGGCTGCGCGACATCCGCGACCTGCTCTCCGGCACCGGCATGGGCAGCCAGGCCTACAGCATCATCGAGCAGGGCAAGGTAGACATGATGCTCCAGTCCTCGCCCCGGGACCGGCGTGTGATCTTCGAGGAAGCAGCCGGCATCAGCCGCTTCAAGCTCAGAAAGCTCGAAGCATTGCGGCGTCTGGAACGGGTCGAGCAGAACCTGTTGCGGCTCTCCGACATTGTCGACGAGGTGGAAAGCCGGCTACGCGGCATCAGGATGCAGGCCGGCAAGGCCAGGCGATACAAAGAGTACACCAACCGGCTCCAGGAGCTTCGCACCCAGGTTGGACTCGTCGATTGGCGCAGACTAAGCGAGCGGCTCGACCAGTTCCAGCAAATACTGAACTCGCTGATTGACCGGCGCGACGCTCGGTCGGCCGAGGCCGAGGCCGTTGAGGCCCGACTGCTCGAAACCGATTCGGAAATGAGTGCCGTCAACGAAGCCATTCGCCAGTCCGAGGCTCGGATGGCCGACAATCGCGAGCGGATTGCCGCCAACGAGTCGACGCTCCAGCACGAGCGCGGCAGAAGCCGCGACCTGGAACAGGAAATCGTCCGCTATCGACACCAACTGGCCGCCATGAGCACCCGCGCCGGCGACCTTCAGCAGCAACTCCACGACACGGCCCGTGCGGTCGAGTCGGCCGAGACCCACCACCAACAAATCGCCCGGCAACTGGTCGAGCAGGAACGCGAACTGACCGAACTGATTTCCCAGTTGGACCGGCTCCGCGGCGAGAACGAGCAGCGCCGCGCCGTTCACATGGATGAGCTGCGCGGCTCGGCCGCCCTGGGTAACCAGATTAGCGGCTTGGAAAGCCGGGTGGCCGCCGCCGTGGCCACCCGAGGGCGGAGTCAGGACCGACTGACCGAGTTGAATGGCGGGCTCGATCGGCTCTCGGCCGAACTCGACAATCTGCGCCGGCGGCGGGATGAACTGTCCGCTCAGGTAGACCAACGGGAGAACCAACTCTCGTCGGCCCAAGCTGAACTTGATGACAGCCGCAAACAACTATCCGATGCACGGGACGAACTGGCCCGGCTCCGCCAGCGACAGAGCGGGGCCACCGAGCGAGCAACCGTCCTCGAAGAACTCCAGCGGCGTCAGGAAGGGCTAAGTGCGGGCGTCAAGGAAGTCCTCGCCCGGGCACGAAATGAAACCGACGGACCTTTTGGGCAGGTCCGCGGCCTGGTGGCCGATCTGTTTCAGGTGAGCGTCGAGGCAGCCCCGCTGGTCGAAGTCGCCTTGGGTTCGGTGGCCCAACCTCTGGTCGTTGAGCGAAGCGCACGACTGCTGGGGTATTTGCAGGAGGAGTCCCCTCGCTTCCCCGGCCGCGTTGGATTCGTCCGGCTGGACAGCACGCCCAATTCGGCACCGCGCCATAATACCGATTTGGAGGGCCAGCCCGGTGTGCTCGGCCGGGCCGATCGATTCGTCCAAACCCAGCCGCAATATTCCTCCTTGGCCGAACGGCTCTTGGCGGGAACTTGGATCGTCGAAAGGCTCCGACACGCCCTGGAGTTGTCCCGATCGGCCGGGCGTGGGCTGAGGTTCGTCACCCTGGCCGGCGAGCTACTGGAGGCCGACGGAACGCTGGTCGTCGGCCCGCGACACGTGGCCACGGGCCTGATCTCCCGCCGGAGCGAATTGCGAACCCTGACGGCACAACTGGACAAGTTGGAAACCAGCGTCCAGCAGGCCGAATCGGCACTGGCGGGACTCCGCGGCCAGGTTGACGACCGCACGCGCGAAGTTCGGTTGCTTGCGGACAAGCACCGCCAGGCGGCCGATGCCCTGGCAGGACATCTTCACAAGATCACGGCGGCCGAGGAACGCCGCAACCAGTTGGACCAGAACCGCTCGGTGCTCCAGTTGGAATTGGGTGCTGCCACGACCGAGTACCGCTCGGCATCCGAGTCTCTGGCCAGTGTCCAGGCCCGGCAACAGCAGCTTCAGGCGAAGCTGGCCGAGACCGAAACGCAACTGGCCGGTCTGCGGCAGCAGATCGGCCGCCTGGATGCCCAACGGCAGGCCCGCGACCGCGGCGCCACGGAAATAAAGGTCGAACTGGCAAAAAGCGAAGAGCGGCTCCGCAATTTACGCGTCCGCATGAGACAGTTCGAAGAAAGCCAGCAGGAGCGTCACCGGGCAATCACCGACAGCCACGAGCAGTTGGCACAGTGCAACCGGCGCGCCCGGCAGACGCGATGGAACATCCTCCACGCGGAGTCCGAGATTGCCGAGTTATATCTGCAAAAGGAAGCCTTTGCCGGGGGGACCGTCGAGCTAGTCAACCGGCGGGAAACCCTTGCTCGGCAGCGGTCCGATCTGACGGCCGAAGCCCAACAGGCCCGGGCGGCCGTCCGCCAATTGGACGAAAAGGCCCACGCCAAAGAGCTTGCGGCCGGTGAAGTACAGCACGAACGCAGTTCGCTGGCCAATCGGCTCCGCGAGGACTATGGAATCGAACTGGCCGAATTGGAAGACGAGCCCAGCGACGAGGAACAGCGCCGTCGTGAAGAAGTTCAACAGGAAATCGGCGAGCTGCGGCGGAAAATCGAAAACCTGGGCAACGTCAATCTGGAAGCGCTGGCCGAATTGGATGAGCTTGAAGACCGACACAAAAACCTCTCCAACCAGCACAAAGACCTCTCCGACGCCAAAAACTCGTTGGAGCGAATAATCGACAAAATCAACGTCGACAGCCGGCGACTGTTCTGCGAAACGCTCGAAACGGTTCGCGACCACTTCCAGACGTTGTTTCGCGATCTGTTCGGCGGCGGACACGCCGACATAGTGATGGACGACGACGAAGACATCCTGGAAAGCGGCATCGAGATCGTCGCCCGGCCGCCGGGCAAGGAGCCGCGAAGCATCTCGCTGTTAAGCGGCGGCGAGAAGACACTCACCTGCGTGGCCCTGTTGCTGGCCATCTTCCGCAGCCGGCCCAGCCCCTTCTGCGTGTTGGACGAGGTCGACGCCGCACTGGACGAGGCTAACATCGACCGGTTCATAAAAGTGCTCCAGGGTTTTCTGACCTGGCCACAGTTCATCATCGTCACGCATTCCAAGAAGACGATGACCTGCGCCAACACTATCTACGGCGTGACGATGCAGGAGTCGGGCGTATCGAAGCAGGTCTCCGTCCGCTTCGAGGACGTCAGCGAGAACGGCGAAATTCGCCAAGCGGCCGAACCGCCCGACGAGACTCAAGCAGCATAGCCCTCGGCGCCACCCAAACAAGCCGCTTGTGGCTTCGCAACCCGCCAACTCGGAAACGCTCAATGTAGGAACAACATTCACGAATAGTAGGCGTCGAGGAATTCATCTCTGGATACGCCGGACTGCGTCAGAATTGTTCGTAGTGTCGAGCTCTTCAAGGTGGGATGATTCGGCATGGTCAGCGGAGTGCGAGTTCCGTCCGGGTTCTCCCGTGACATGGCGATGTGGTTTCCCTCCCGGACAAAGTCGAACCCGAGCAACTCGAAGGCCTTGATAACTCGCCGCATGGGGGCGTCTACCGGGAACTTTGGCATTAGACAGCCACTCCAGCCTCTGCAATGAACGCTTCGAGGATGGGGGGGTCGATGTCCAAGGCGTCTTGGCCAAACGTCTCGACGTGAAACTGCAACGCCGACTTCAAGTCGCCCACGGCCTCTTCATACGTCTGGCCCTCGCCAACGACTACCCCTTTGATCCCGAGCGGGTATGCCACGTAGGCATCGGCGTGCTTCTCAACCACTATTTTGATCTGTTTTGTCATGAGTGCCTCACGGTAAAGGGGCCTTCCACCACCTCCACTATACCCTATCGCCCCATAACGAAAAAGGTTCTTCTGCTTCTGGGTGTAAGAGCAAGTCGCCGGGTTTGTTCCGGCGCTGCACTGACGCAGGGGTAAACCCCGCGGCTCGCCGGTCGGCGCGGCCAGGGCTTGATCGTAAGCTTGCGATTTACTGTCAGTGCTAGCAGTCGCCGTTCTCGACGGAAGTCCTTAATATGACTCAAGATCGGCAAACTGCCCGACTGCGAAGGCTGCTAGCATTTCGCAAGGTT
>JAUWJC010000045.1 GCA_030607895.1 Pirellulales bacterium | reverse complement strand
AGAGACGATTTTTGCTGGTAATTGGCGGCCCGGTTCGGACTCATTCCGGAGCGGTCGGCACCGACGGGCCAGCTTTGGGGTATGGTCGTCGATCGGCTGGCCGAGTACCGCTATCAGCAACTCGAGACGACAGTGCTGTTGGACGATGCGGATCGGGCCGACGGCGAGGTGTTGACCCAAGTCGCCCGACTCGCCGGCCACGATCTTTCGCCCGAGTCCCGGCTGACGATCGTCCTGGCCGGTCGGCCCGAGCAGATGGGCCGGCTAGACCAGCAATTGTTGGAGCTGGCCGAATTGCGGATCGACGTGCAAGCGTGGGATGCGTCCGACACGGAGAATTACGTGAAGGAGTCGTTGGCCCAGGCCGGCCGCCCCTGTTCGGCGAACCGGCCGCCCCTGTTCGACGAACCGGCCGTCGCACGGCTGCACGAACTGGCCCACGGCATTCCCCGCCGCATCAGCCAACTGGCCGATCTGGCCCTGATGGCCGGGGCGGGCAAAGAGGTCGATCAGATCAACGCCGAGGTCGTCGAATCGGCCTATCACGAGTTGGGCGTGATCGAGGTGTAGTGAAGTCGGCCGCTTGCGGCTTCGCAATGTTTAGCTTTCAGCTTTCAGCTATCAGCTATCAGCTTTCAGCTATCAGCTTTTAGTCGGATGATTCGCTTGATGATCTCCGCTCGGAGCGTGTCGAGATTGCCGCTTGGGTCGATCGATTGGAGCCACTGCCGTGTTTCCTCGGCAAGCTTTCGTCGTGCAGGGTCGGCTTTCGCCTCTTCTATTGCAGCCAGCAGCGTGGCCACGTAGCGCACGTCGTCGACCCCTTCGCGGAAGCCTTCCCACTGGATCGTGTCGATCACGCCGTCGACGGGGGGGTAGCTGAAGTTGTGGTCGCGGTACGAGCGGCTATCGAAATCGTCCCAAATGTCGCCGAAGCCGTGCTGATAGGCATAGTCGCAGGCCCCGTCGTATCCGGCCTTCCAGAGTGCCAGGCCGAAATTGCGGCGGTAGGTTTTGGGCTGCTCGACGCCCACTTGCGGATTGGCATAGCTGAAGATTCGCTGCCCGGCACCGTGCCACTTCTCGGCCTCGTTGGGCAGTAGCCGGCCGGCGTAAATGGCCAGGTCCAGCAGGTCGCCGACCAACTCGAAGGAACCGGCGTAGCAAGCGACAAACACCTTCGCGCCCGCCTCGTGCACCGCCTGAAAAGCCTGCCGTTCGGCCTTCAGCCGCGCGCCGGATGCCTCGTCGATACCGTAAACGTACAGTTCCTTTATCCCATGCTTGGTAAGGCGAGCCCTCCAGGAGCGAACTCGCCCTTTGAGTGCCTCGATGGCTTCGGGCGAACTGGGTGCGCCGGTTCCCGCGCCGAGAGAATAGAACGGATCGACGGCAATCCCGGCCTGCTTTCGCAACTGGATCTCGCGGTCCAAAAGATCGCCCAACGCCTGGTAGCATGTCGGATACATGACGCCGTGCGCCTTGAGGTCGCGCATCTCGGCCAGGTATTGGGCCTCGGACTTCGCCTCGGAGCTAATGCTTCCTTTTCCGTCGGCCGCGAGCCGGCCGCGATAATAAATCGGGCTCTTCCGTTTTTAGGTGCAAACTCCTGGAAAGCGGTCAGTGTGCCACTGCTTGCGGAACTTCCCGTGAGCGTTGAACTTGCATCAAGGCACTGCTTTTGCCGGACACCTGTCTAATTAGGAAAGCCCGCAAGCACTGCCTGCCCAACTCAAATGGCTTATTTTCTCCGGGCAAGCAGTGGCACACCGCCGCGTTTCTAGCGTTTTGCACCTAAAAACGGAAGAGCCAAGCCTCCTTGCTTCGCTCGGGGTTCTATTTTATCCATCTTCCGCGACGCACAACGTAGATAACCCCCCATCTGGCAAATACCCCAAATCCCATTGCGAACCCTGTCCTGCACTCGGCCAAGACGGCCAGGGGGAACCAGGACGTTGGGTGCCAATTGCCATTGCCCGTCACTGCCGAAGGCCGTTATGATTGGGCCCGCCTCGGCACGGTTTGGGCCGAAAAAGGGACCAGGTTTAATTTGCCGCCTGCGGCCCGGAGGGTGCTTCGCACAAATTAAACCTGGTCCCTTTTTCGGCTGGAAGTCCGATTGTGTACGAGGAAGTTGATTGGTTCCGCCCAACGGACAAGAGCAAGGGGATGTGCCATTGAGTGTGCAGTCGTCGACCGCGGTGATGTGTCGGGCGGTGGTGATGTTGGCTTGTCTGGTTGCCATTCCCCTGACCGCCGTTCTTGGCACGTCCCTACCCCAAATGTTCAAATCGCTGATTGAAGGCCGGTTAGATGCCTGTTGGGCGTCGGCTCGCGGATCACTGGGCGAGGATCAACCGCTGAAAGAGGCCCAGCCGTTTGTATCGGCAATTCAAAGCTCACCACTTCCCATGACGGCAGGTGCAAATACCTCCACTGGCTGCAATGCGGACAAGCCACAACCGGCGCCGCCAACAGGGGAAGGGCACCTCGCGGCAGCTTCGCAAGCGGAGGCAATGCCAGCCAACTACCAAGTGTCGGTAGAACCACCGGCCGCCGGTTTGCATACCGCGTCCTCCAGCACCATGTCCGCCAGCCTCATTCCCGTGGTGCCGCCCGACACAGTGCCGCCCGACACAGTGCCGCCCGACACAGTGCCGCCCGACACAGTGCCGCCCGACACAAATCGAACGCCGCTGCCGGGAGATCGTAAGATACCGCCTGCCGGGCTGAGCTCCAGTCGCCCGGCCGCGCCGACCGATCGATTCATATACATTCAGAAGCGGCTACGCCACCTGGGTGCAACGTACTACCTGCTGGAATCGTGTGGTAGCGAATGTCAGTTATATCGCTTCTACTGTAGGATGGCCGTTGGCGGTAATCCGAACTACAACCGCTATTTCGAGGCCAGGGATGCCGACGCCTTGCAGGCCATGGTCAAGGTGTTGGCGGAAGTCGAGGCCTGGCAAAGCGACAGGCGGTGACAACTCTCGGGTGTGGGGTGAGGGACGAGGGGTGAGGGGCGAGTGAAGGACCATCCGCTACGGCCTTTTCTCGCCCCTCGTCCCTCGTCCCTCGCGAACAAATACTCCGTTCCTTCACGGTTCGTCTCCAAGTTAGTGAACGTTGTTCTGCCTAGACACGGTGTTGGCGGGTGTCCCGGCCGGTTGCTGGGTAGCGTGGCGCTGCGCTATCGGCGCATAACTGATCGTGGTGGTTGGGCCGCCGCATCGAAGCCTCTCGGCACGTGTGATCGCGGCTGGTTTGGGGGGCAGGCGGAAGAGGCTCTCGGCGGCGAGGGGCCCATTTCCCAACCGGAACGCATGTCCCGATCGGCCCGCATGGCCCGGTTGGAAGCCGTGTTGTTTCTCTCCCGGGAACCACTGGGAACCCGGAAGTTGGCCCAGTTGGCCGGCTTGGCCGACGGCACCGAAGCGCGTACACTGGTACGAAGGCTGAACCGGCTGTACGATGCAACCGGCAGTGCGTTTATCGCGGTGGAAGTGGGTGGCGGGTTCCAGTTGATGTCGCGGCCGAAGTTCGCTCCCTGGCTGCGGCGTTTGCAATCGGCACCGGTTGAAGTCCGTTTGTCGGGACCGGCAATGGAGACGTTGGCGGTGGTGGCCTATCGGCAACCCGTGTTGCGTGCCCAAATCGAAGCAACCCGCGGCGTGCAGTGCGGCGAGATACTCCGGCAACTAATGGAACGCGACCTGGTGCGGATCGTGGGCCGCTCGGAGGAGTTGGGTAGACCGTTTCTGTACGGGACAACCAGGCTGTTTTTGCGAGTGTTTGGCTTGCGACACCTGGACGAATTGCCGCGGCTTGAGCGGTTCCAAGCCGTCATGCCCGCCGATGATCCCGGCCGCTTGGACAATCAACAAGACAGTTTGAACGACAAAATGTCGAGACAACCATTTCATGCCAGTGAACCTGAAGAAGAGTCGAGAGTGAAGACCGTGGCAAGTCCAGCGAATACCTCCGAAGACAACGTACATGAAGACAACGTCCCGGTAGTTGACCAGCAACTCGAAGACGAAGACGGCGAGGTATTTCCGGACGAGTACGAAGATGAGTTCGACAACGACAACGACGAAGACGAAGACGACGAAGACGAAGACGACGAAGAGGAATTGGACGACGAAGAACTCGACGACGACGGTTTCGTGGACGAGGACTGGCAGGAAGTAGAAGACGACGAGGACGACGAGGACGACGAGGACGACGAGGACGACGAGGACGCTGACGAGGCTGAAGACTGGGACGACGAGGAGTGGGACGACGAGGATTGAATCCATGAGCGACGAGGTGCCGGGTCCGGAAGTAACGATATTCACGGTTGGACATTCAAATTATCCTATCGAAGTACTTCTCGATTTGCTGAAGCAACATCAGATCGAGTTGATCGTGGACGTTCGTTCAAGCCCGTACTCCGGGTACGCCTCGCAGTTCAACAGGGAGACCATCCAGGCCTCTTTGCTCTCCCAGGGAATCAAGTATCTGTTTCTTGGGGATATTATCGGGGGCAGGCCGCGGGGTGATGAGTTCTACGACGATCGGGGATATGCCCTGTACGATCGGCTGGCCGAATCGAGCGAATTCCAGCGCGGCATCGAGCGGCTTCTGGACGCAAGCCGGGCACATCGCACCGCGTTGCTTTGCGGCGAGGAAGACCCCACGGAGTGCCATCGCCGGCTGCTTATCGGCCGTGTGCTCGCCGGGCGAGGAGTGGCCGTGCTGCATATTCGCGGTGACGGGCGAATCCAGAGCGAAGAGCAGATTGCCAAAGAAGAACAATTCGCAAAAACCAAGGGGCAAATGAGCCTCTTCGACCTGGAGGACCCGCCTCAATGGACATCTACACAATCGGCTTCACCAAAAAAAAAGCAGCCGAATTTTTTGAGATTCTGAAGCGAGTTGGAATCAAACGGCTGATCGACGTGCGGCTGAATAACCGATCGCAGCTTGCGGGCTTCACCAAGTGCGAAGATATCAAGTATTTTCTTCGTGAGATATGTGGAGCCGAGTATCTTCACGTGCCGATCCTCTCGCCAACAAAAGAGATACTCGATGGTTACAAGAAGAAGGCCATTTCCTGGGAGGAGTACGAAGAGCGTTTTCTCGCACTCCTTGGCGAGCGCCGGGTGGAAAACGACGTCGGCAGGCAACTGTTCGACGTGCCTACCGTTCTGCTGTGCAGCGAACCCGAGCCAGACCATTGCCATCGAAGGCTTGTGGCGGAATATCTCGCGGCGAATTGGGGGGGTGTGGAAATCGTTCACTTGTGAGCAGGATCGCATGATCGTCGTTATCAATCACCTGACGAGGATGAGCAAAGGCAACGTCTGTGTTGCCGGAGTGGACCTGCGGACCAGCCAACACGTGCGGCCGATCCTCCAGTGGGATCAACTGACATCGGACGTTCTTGCGCGCAACACCGGGCCGTTCGACATTGCCAACGTGGTTGATCTCGGGGCGGCGATACACATCCCAAAGCCACCGCATATCGAGGACCACGCATTCAGGCCATCTTGGGCAAAGCTCGTTGAACGGTGCGATGCCGAGACCTTCTGGGCTCTGCTGCATTCGGTGAGCAAGCCCAAACTCCGCGACATATTCGGCGACGAACTGAAGCTGATCGGCCAAACGTCCTGCGGCACGGAGTTGGGAAAGGGAGAGGCCTCGTTGGGGTGTTTGCGGCCCAGCCGCCGGCCCCGTCTGCGCTACTTTTACGACGGCCGGTTCGGCAAGCCGCGCATACGAATCAACGTCGACGACGGCACGTTCGACGCCTGGGTAGGAGTGACGGACCTGAGATTGTACAAGAATGATCTTGTTACCCCCGATCGCCAGGTGGTGGAAAAAGTCTCCGGCCGGCTTCAGCAGTCCGGCGCGGTCATCCTGGCTGTCGGCCTGACGAGACCTTACAGCAGCTCATCCCGGCACAAAGCAGAACCATCACACTGGCTGCAGGTCAACAACATCCACCTGGAAACCGATCCGGTTTGGCAACTCCGATAGACTGCAAGTACCCGCCTCAATCCTTCAACTGAAACAGCTTGGCCAATGCATCCAACAGCGCGTGCGGGATGCCGTGGCGGGATTCCCGACGAAGCGATTCCAGGGGTGGGTGCAAGAGCTTGTTGATTAGCCGGTCGAACGATTGGCGGATTTCGTCGCGCCCGCGATCGTCAAGCTCCGGCAGTTTGTTCAGCAGGCGGTGCAACTCTTCTTCCTTCGGCTTTTGCCAGCCCTGTTTGAGTTGCCTGATGACCGGTCCCGTAGCCCGGTGGTGCAGTTCGGCCATGAAGCGGTCGGCCTCTTGTTGGACAATCCGGATGGCGGCCGGCAGTTCCTTGTCGCGCTGGTGGCGATTCTGTTGGCAGGCGGTGCGGAGATCGTCGATGGAGTAAAGATACACTCCGGGACGTTGGCCGATGGCCGGGTCGAAATCGCGCGGCACGGCCAGATCGAGCACAAACAACGGCCAGCGATACCGCGCCGGTTCGATTTCGCGGAACAAGTCCAGGCTGACAACCGGCCGCTCGGCCCCGGTCGTGCTGATTACCAGATCGGCCGAGGTCAACACGTCCCCCAGGCGGTCCCACGGCACCGCGCGACCGCGCCACTTGGCGGCCAGTTCCTCCGCCCGCCCGGCATTGCGGTTGACCACCGTCACGTCGCGAGCACCTTCGTCCCGAAGGTACCGAAGCGTTTCGTCGGCCATTTCGCCGGCCCCGATCAGCAACGTCCGCTTGTCGTCGAACCGCTCGAATATCTGCTGTGCGAAGTCGGCCACGGCCACGCTGGGGATACTCACTCGACGCTCGTGAATGGACGTCTCCGTGGCCACGCGCCGGGCGACTTTCACGGCGGCCTGGAACGCCGCGTGCGTGAGCGGCCCGACGCATTCCTGCTCGGTGGCCAACTGGTAGGCTTGCTTCACTTGCGCGAGGATTTGCGGCTCGCCGACCACCATGCTGTCGAGGCTGGCCGCCACGGCAAACAGGTGCCGCACGGCTTCTGCCCCGGTTCGCTCGTAGAGCTGTTCGAAGACCTCGTCCGGCTTCAGGCCGTGAAATCGGGCGAAGAACTCCGCCACTTCCGCACGCGACAGGGCGGTTGCGTTCTCCGTCGCCATGTAGAGCTCCACCCGGTTGCACGTCGAAATCAGCACGGCCTCCAGCTTGGGGGACTTCCGCCGGAGTTCTTCCAACGCTGCCTGGCTTTGCCGGGGGCTGAATGCCAGCCGCTCACGCACATCGATCGGCACGTTATGATGGCTGCAACCGACTACCCGCACCTTCATGACGTGCCTCCCTCGACGGTGCATGGCGAGTGGCAAGCGGGTGTCGGACTCCGGTTCTTTCCGCCGTGTTGGGTATCCATTAACAGGCCGACCCCCAGCACAACCACCAGGAACACGAAGCTGGCCAGCGTGAGAAAGGCCACTTTTCGTCCTGCCCGGGCCGACTTGAAGATCAGGCCAATCGCCACCGCGAGAACCAGCCAGCCGAACAGGATCATGGTGCTCAGCACGACCGGGTCGTTCCAGGGTACCGAGTCGGTTTGCCCGGCGTGGTTAATCAGCTTCAGCAGCACTCCGGAGAGCACGCCCACGCCCATCATTAGCGTCGAAACCACGATCGCCCGACTGTTGGCCCGATCGAGCCATTCGAGGCTTGGCAGTCGCAGTCGGCGAGGTGGCGGCAGTTTACGCTTTAGCCGCCTCGCTTGTTGGAAGTACATCACTCCGGCCACAAACCCCACCAGCACCGCCACCACCGCCAGCAAAATCGACAAAGCGTGGATAGCGGCCCAGACTTGCGAGGCCGGTTTTCGGGCGAACGGTTGCGGATCGGCCAGGAAAACGGCCACTCCAATCAGCGCCAACACAAGCGGAAGGACGAACAGCCCGAAGGCCGTGCGTGGGTGGTAGTACGTCAGATACAGATAGGTGCCGGCCAACGCCCAGGCCGCCCACAGGTACCAATCCTGCTCGCTGGACAGGGGGGAACCGATCGCGCTGGCGGCCCGGTAGTATAGAAACAACGAATGCGCAAGCAGTCCGGCTCCGGTGAACCCCAACAACAATGCCCCGCGAATCCCGCTGCGAAACAACAGCCGCGTAAGTTCCAGCACAAGCGCCACGCCATAGCTGGCCGTAAAGCAGATAATACCGACGCCGGATAGCATGAGTGGGTAGGGGATAGTGGTCAGGGGTCAGTGGTCAGTAGACGAATGACGAATGACGAATGACGAATGACTGAATGCCCAATTCCCGAACACCCCGCCACAGGCGCTGATTCGTCATTCGTGTTTGGTCATTCATTCGTCATTCGTCATTCGTCATTTGCTCATTGCGTTTCCAATCCATACTGCCGCAACTTCTTGCGGAGCGTATTGCGATTGATCCCCAGACGGACGGCGGCCTTGACTTGAACGTTGGCACAGTCGGCCATTACCTGGGCGATCAATTCGCGCTCGACGCGGTCGACGATTTGCCCCTGCAAATCCATGGCATCCGGACCGGCGGTGGCCATGCCTTGTGCAACCAGTTCGGAAACAAGCGCCGGCAGGTCACTGCTGCCGCGCCGCTTGGGCCGGCGACGCTTGAGGTCCAGGGCGGCCTCCGTCAACAAGTCGTCTGGGCCGAGAACCACGGCCCGCTCTATGTAGTTCTGCAACTCGCGGACATTACCGGGCCAGTCGTGTTTCTGGAGGGCCTGCATGGCCGCCCGTTCCACGCGGGGCACCTGCGAGCGGTCGTTCCGCCGCCTGTAGACTTTCAGGAAGTGTGTTACCAGCGCGGGGATGTCTTCGGGCCGATCGCGCAAAGGAGGCAGTTCGATCGTCACCACGTTGAGCCGGTAATAGAGATCCTCGCGAAACCGCCCTTCCTCAATCTCCCGTAACGGATCCCGATTGCTGGCGGCAATCACCCGAGTATCGACCCGAATCGTCTGCGTGTCGCCCACCCGCTCGAACTCCTGCTCTTGCAATACCTGTAACAGCTTCACTTGCAGCTTGGGCGTGGTGGAGTTGATTTCATCGAGGAAGACGGTGCCCGTATGGGCGGCCTCGAAGCGGCCGGTTCGGTTGCCGATGGCGCCGGTGAACGCCCCGCGCACATGTCCGAACAACTCGCTTTCCAGCAGGTTCTCGGCCAGCGCGCCGCAATTGACTCGCACGAACGGACCGCTGCCGCGGGGGCTAAGCTGATGAATCGCCTTGGCAATCAACTCTTTGCCGGTACCCGTCTCACCCAGCAAAAGTACCGAGGCGTTGGACCGGGCGACCTGGCGGGTGAGCCGATAAACCTCCCGCATCGCCGGGCCCGAACCGATCAATCCGGCGATGGGCGGCCCGGTGTCGCGGTCATCGGCCGTTTGCGGCGATTGGCTCATTCTTGTCCTTTGATGTAAAGCCGCGACCAGTGGTCGCGGTTTCAGAACCCGCCGGCGGTGGACAATCGCACCGTGCTAAGCCGCAAGCGGCTATGTCCCTCGTCCCCCGCCCCTCGTTTCAATGCAGTCGAGAATCATGGCCAGCCCCTGTTGCGTGCCCCGATCGAGAGTCGCGCTGCGGTTGTAGCGGTCGTACTGCAGGCGGATCTCGTCGGTGGTTAGCAGAATGCCGTGTTTCTTGAAACTATGATGCAAGGCTTCGGCCGCCGCCTTGCGGAGTTCCAACGGTTGGGTCCAACGGCTGGCCAACTCGACCAGTTCCTTTTGGCTCCTGACGGTGTTCAGGTTTCTCAGCACGGCAATCGTCTTGAGGGCCAGTCGCGGCGTATAGAGCGAGGCCAGGGCCGACTGTTCGATCCGGCTCAAATCGAAAACCTTCTGCTTCTCCTCACCCAATTCGGCCAGCCACTGGAGGGCTTCGGCCGCTTGCTGCTGCCGTTGGGCATGAGAGACCATCTTCCGTCCCACCAGGGCAGCCAGCCGCTCGAGTTGCCACTGGACGCTTTCGGCCGAATGCGGTCGGGCGAAGCCCTCGGCAAGCGGGTCGAGCCGGGCCAGTTCCCGGGCTTGATCAAAGTGACCGGCCGGAGCCAAGAGACCAACCGGTAACGAAGCCGTCCGATAATCCTGCCGAAGCTGCTGGAGCAAAGCATCGATGGTCGGCCGCTCGAGCGTGACGTCGATCAGGGCCAGTTCGTAGTCTGGCGAGCCGGTAGCCAGACGAATTAGCCCGTTGCCGGTGGAGGCCGTGTCGATCTCGTATCCCAGCCCTGCCAGGAAGCCGGCGATTTGCCGCGATGCTTCGGTTCCCGGCCCGGCAATCAGTGCCCGGCGAGTCCCGCCCGAGGCAGCGAAAAACCCAATCGCCTCCAACACCTGACTCGACCCGGCAAACGGCCCGGCCGGCCGAAGCTTCATTATCGCCTCGAGTGCCGCGAAGCGTAACCGGCGGTCGGCATGTTGGGCGGCCCGCACCAGCGGCGCCTTCCGGCTGCCTTGGTAAAGGAGTTCTTCCGCCGTACCGATGGAACCGAGAATTCGCGCCGCCGCGGTGGCGGCCGGGATGTGCTCGGTGGCCATCGCCAGTTCCAGCACGTCCTCGACTACTTCGCTGCCGCACTGACTCACCTCGGCCGACACGGTGCCTTCACCCGACGGAAGCGGCTTGCTCAAGCCGTTCTCATAGGCGGCCAATTCAAGTTCGGTTGTCAGCTTTAGAAGCCTGATTTGGTGGTCGTCTGGCGCCACGGCATGGGCCTGGCGCGCCAGTCGGGCGGCGATCAGCAACGCGGCATCGGCCGACTGATAACGCTTCATCGCCAGCCGGTTTTCAGCCGCGTCCCAAAACCACACCTCCACGCGATCGCCGGCGTCGGCCCGGAGCGCCCGCTGCCGATTGAAATAACTCCGCGTCTCTTGGGCCAAGAGCAGGGCCGCCTGACGCCGCGTGGGCAATCGCCCCATCAGTTTGCGCAAAGCCGCCGCGGCCGCCGCTTTCACTGCCGGCTTGCTCTCGGGCGAAGCAAACGGAGCCAGAAGATAGACCGTCGCCTTTCGGGCATTGGCCGCCGCAAGGACCTCGATGGACTCGACGACGAGTCGAGTATCGGGCGATTCGAGAATTCCCACCAACGGCCGGCGTGCATCGGCGCCAAACCGAACCAATGCCGCCTGAACGTTCGGATGCTCCGCCGCCCGCTTCGGATCGGCCAGCACTTCGATCAACGCACCCACCGCCGGGCCGCGTGCTGCCTTCAGTCCGGCCAGTGCCCGCCGACGCACCTCGACCGCCGGGTCCTGGAGTTGCCCAATCAGCCCGACCAACCGTTTGCGGTCTTGAAGCTGCCGGTTGGCCGCCGTCATCACGGCGTCGGCGAGTTGCTTGGCCTCGGGGGCCAGTTTCTCTCTCCGGGCAAGCCCGGTAAACATGGCCGAGCCGAATCGATGGGCCAGCGCGGCCAACTCATCTTGCTTGAGCTTGGCTTTCAAGACACGCGCGAAGTACGTCTTGGCCAGATCGGGCCGATCCAGGCCGGCCAGAATTTTCCCCTCGCGAACCCACTCGGCCGCCGTCGTCGACCCCGATTCCAACACGGCCTGCACCGCCGGATTCTCGATCACGTCCTCGGGCCGAGGAAGCGGCTTTTCCTTCGCGGGCTTCGACTCCTGCGACCAGAGTGGCGCCGCAACACCTACCACTACGCACGCAATCATCAACCAGAACAAAACTCGCCGGCAATTACTCATGGTGTGTCTCGTCTGTGTTATCCAATATCAGTCGTCAGCCGCTTGCGTTTGGTTCCCTCTCCCTTTGGGAGAGGGTTAGGGTGAGGGCGTGTCAGAGCAAGTCCTTTGATTCCAGGCGTTTGCAGTTCCAAAGCATCTTCAACCCTCACCCCCGGCCCCTCTCCCAAAAGGAGAGGGGAGACTTTTCTCGCGACCACCGGTCGCGGCTTTGTGGGTATTACGCATCGCCGCATTCCAAAAGGTCCTTCCAATGGGCGATCTGTTTGGCAACTGCCCAGGGCGCCGTCGATCCATAGCTACTCATCGCCTTCCCCGCGTTTTCCACCCCCAATACTTCGTACACGCTCTCGTCCAGTTCCGAATGCACTTCCCGAAAGTCGTCCAGCGAAAGGTCGGCCAACCGAACGTTGCGATCCAACGCCGTGCGAACCAGGCGACCGATCAGTCCGTGGGCAGTTCGTTGGGGGATACCCCGGCGAATCAGGTGTTCCATCAGTGCCGTGGCGTCGAGGTGCCCCCGTTCGAGCCGTTCGGCCACGGCCGGGCGGTTTAACTCGGTGCCGGCCACCAGCGGGGCGGCCAACGCCAGCGAGGCCTCCACCGTGTCGAACGAGTCGAAAAGCGGCTGCTTATCTTCCTGAAGGTCACGGTTGTAGGCCAGCGGCAATCCCTTGACCAACACCAAGAGCGCTTGCAGGTTTCCAATCACTCGGGCCGTCTTGCCGCGGATCAATTCCAAGACGTCCGGGTTGACCTTTTGGGGCATGATCGACGAGCCGGTGCAAAACGCCTGCGGCAGCTTCAGAAAACTGAAATCCCATGTTGACCAAAGGATCCACTCCTCGGCCCAGGTGCTCAGATGCTCGGCAATCACGGCCAAAGCGAAGGCAAACTCCAGGACGAAGTCGCGATCGCTCGAGACATCGAGGCTGTTTGCGGCCACGCCGTCGAAGCCTAACTGTCGGGCGACCTCGTCGCGATCGATCGGCAGGCTGGTTCCTGCCAACGCGGCGGCACCAAGACTCAGTACGTTGGTCCGGCGGCGGCAGTCGGCCAGTCGGGACCGGTCGCGGTGGAGCTTTTCGCAATAGGCCAGCCAGTAGTGAGCTGCCAACACCGGCTGTGCCCGTTGCATGTGGGTGTAGCCGGGCAGAATGCAATCGGCGTCCGCGTCGCACCGCGCGACGAACGCCCGCTGCAAATCGGCCAAGCGGCAGTCGATCCGGTCGATCGACTCGCGGACCCAAAGCCGCATGTCGGTCGAAACCTGGTCGTTTCGGCTCCGCCCGGTGTGCAGCTTGCGGCCCGTGTCGCCAAGCCGGTCGATCAGCGCCCGTTCGATGTGCATGTGGATATCTTCCAATTCGGCGGAGAACTGGAAGCTGCCTTGCTCAATTTTTTGGCGAATCTGCTCCAGGGACTGCTCAATTTGTTGGCACTCGTCCGGGCTGAGCAGGCCGACCTTAGCCAGCATTCGGGCGTGAGCGGTCGAACCGGCGATATCGTGCGCGTACAGTCGGCGATCGAAGCTCACGCTCTCGGTGAACTCCTCGACTCGGCGGTCGGTCGCCTCGCTGAACACCCCCCCCCAGGCTTTGTCAGACGCCACAGTTCCAGTGCTCCCAAGCAATAATTCCAGAGAATCCCCAACATATTTACTCTAAACGGCTCAAGGCCGCTTGTCAACGAAGGGCTTGATCGTAAGCTTGCGATTTACTGTCAGTGCTAGCAGTCGCCGTTCTCGACGGAAGTCCTTAATATGACTCAAGATCGGCAAACTGCCCGACTGCGAAGGCTGCTAGCATTTCGCAAGGTT
>JAUWJC010000360.1 GCA_030607895.1 Pirellulales bacterium | reverse complement strand
TTTTTGTGGTGCTTTACGGGGCCGGTGCGGTGGGCTGGGTGGGGGGTGGTTTGGGGGGGGGGGTTTCCCGGCGGCTAACCAACCGGGGGGGGCAACGCCCGCCGGCTAAACGGAACTCGTGAGAAAGTAGATGTTCACCCCCGTGAACAGTCACATAAAGGAGCAACCATGATCCAGCGCTATATCGTTTCCGGCGTACTACTTCTCTCGATTGTCTCGGCCCAATCAATTGCCCCGGCCGCCGAGTCGGATTCGTCGCGGAGTCTTTCTCTCTACCAGCGTTCTCGCGTGGAGAAGCCCAAGGGGAGCGGGCAGTTCGAGCCGGCCTACAAGACGGTCCGCTGGGACCCTAAGAAAACGGCCATCATCATTTGCGACATTTGGAACACGCTTTGTTGCAAGATACCGGCCGACCGCGTGGCGGAGATGGCAGTACGGATGAACGAGGTCGTGGCGGCGGCCAGGAAACGGGGCGTGTTGATAATCCACTCGCCCAGCGGGAACGTCGACTTTTACGAGGGTACGCCCCAGCGCAAACTGGCTCAGCAAGCACCAAAGGTGGAAACCAAGGTGCCGCTCAAGTGGTGCTACCTGGACCCGAAGCGCGAGCCGCCGCTGCCAATCGACGATTCCAAGGGCGGCTGGGAAGGGCCACGACTGCCCGGCAGGCCGCAAACCCGACAGCATGAAGCGATCACAATCGAACAAGGCGACGCCGTCGGTACCGGCCGGGATGTCTATTACCTGATCCAGCAGCGGGGTATCGAGAACATAATCATCATGGGCGTGCATACGAACATGTGCGTTCTGGGCCGGCCGTTCGGCATCCGGCAAATGGTTTACCTGGGTAAGAACGTGGTGCTGATGCGGGACATGACCGACAGCCTTTACAACCCCAAGTGCAGGCCGCGGGTCAGCCATTTCCGCGGCACGGAGTTGGTCATCGAACACATCGAGAAGTATTGGTGTCCCACGATAACCAGTACCGACTTCCTCGACCGGCCGGCCTTCCGCTTCAAGGAAGACAAGCGGCCGCACGTGGCCGTCATCGTCAGCGACGACCACTACAAGGCCGACGAAACTCTGCCGCCGTTCGCCCAAATGCTCCGCGAGCGCTACGGCTGCCATTGCACGGTGCTGCACGGCCAGCACGAACACAACATCCCGCACATCGAGGAGTTGCAGGCCGCCGACGTGATGATTCTCTACGTCCGCCGGCTCGTGTTGCCGGAGGAACAAATGGCGGTCATTCGCAAGTATCTCGACTCGGGTAAGCCGCTGGTGGGCTTGCGGACGGCGAGTCACGCTTTCGCCGGCAAGTACAAGTACCCGCCGGGTTACAAGACGCCGGCCGGCCGGGCCGAGTGGCCCAGCTTTGATCTCGACGTGCTGGGCGGCAACTACCACGGCCACGGCCCGAACCCCAACGGTACCAACGTGGCCACGGCCAAGGGCATGGCCGATCACCCGATCCTTGCCGGCGTGAAACCCGAGCAGTGGCACAGCACCGGATCGCTCTACTTCGTCATGCCGCTGGCCAAGAATACCACCGTTCTGCAAACCGGCTCGGCAAAGGACCGCGAGGGTATCGACCGAACCGAGCCACTCACCTGGATTCGCACCTACAAGGGCGGCCGAGTGTTCTTCACCAACCTGGGCCATTGGGACGACTTTAAGACACCCCAGTTCCACAAGTTGCTGGAAAACGCTATCCGTTGGGCGATGGGACGCTAATACTACAACGCTATGCTATTGCGGCGGTTTGACACAACCCGAAT
Source organism: Pirellulales bacterium (assembly GCA_030607895.1). GTDB lineage: Bacteria > Planctomycetota > Planctomycetia > Pirellulales > Thermoguttaceae > JAUWJC01. The sequence continues at coordinate 3,075 of JAUWJC010000360.1, read as the reverse complement.
CCTTACAAAGCGTTGTGGAGTCGTTGACGTTTCCAATAGTCGTTTAGCCGCCGGGCTTGCCCGGCGCGTTTGCGCTGGAGCGTATTGACACCGGCCAACGCGCCGGGCAAGTCCGGCGGCTAAACGGTAGATCAGTGGAACATAACGTTGTAGTGCTAACTGCCCTTCTGGAAACGCAATACGTACTGGGCCTTCATCAGATCTACTTCGTCGATCAGTTTGAAGCCGGCGTCGGTCACTTCTTTGATGACCATTTTCTTGTCCGCCCGAACGTGGCCGAACACCCAGTTGGGGCTGACTCCCTTTTCCTTCTTGTAATCGACGATAATCAGCCGGCCGCCGGGCCTCATGGCCTTGCGGATCGAGGCGAGCATCTTGTAAGGGAACTCGAAGTGGTGGTAGGTGTCGCAGATGAACGCCCGATCGATCGACTTCGGCGGCAGCTCGACCGAGGTCGGCGTGCAGACGACGCCTTTCACGTTGTCGATACCCTGTTGACGGCACGTCTTCTCGATGTGCTCGACGAACGGTTTGGTGATGTCGACGGCATAGACCGTTCCACCTGGTTTCACTTTGACAGCGAAGGGCCGGGTGAACAGACCCGTGCCGGCGCCGATGTCGGCCACTTTCATGCCCGGAGCAAGCTGGCAAGCGGCCACGATCTCGTCACGCTTTTGCACCACGTCGCGGGTCTCGCGCTCGTAGGACTTGGCCGTCCGCTCGACATTGGGGTTATCGTAGGGCTTGTTCACTCCCGGCTTCAGGCTATTCTCTTGCGCCGAAACGTCGGCGGCCGGGAGAATCGAGACGGCAAGGCCAAGGAACATCAGAAGTAGGATTCGTCGCAAGATCATCATGTCACCAATTACTTATCAGGGTTCAGGGTTCAGGGTTCAGAATTTGTGAGCAAGTCCGAAAAAGGGGACAGGCACCGTCGGCAAACCGAAAACTCTCGTGAAAACCAGCCTGTGACGGAGCCAGTCCCCATTTTCGGACTCCCCTCCTTACAGTTTGAGTTGGAACAAGTTGCTTCGAGCAATGTCGTCAGTTTACCAGGACGGCACGGCGTTTCAAGGGTGGCCAAAAAGAAAGCTTGAAAATCAGGCCGTGATCGTGTATGTTTATGGCCAATGATGACGCAAGGCAAATCACCGGCAAACGAGAGAAAAGTGGCTCAGCTCCATTTGGCGCTGGCGGAAATCCTGGCCGAAGCACTCAGGCGAGGTTTTCACGGAACGGCCGGCGTGGAGTTGAGCGTGCAAGACGGAACGATCCAACACATCCGCCGCAGAGTAGAGCGGATCGAGCGATAACAATCCAACTTGGTATCTGAAGAGCCTGCCGCAAGCAGGTATCTGGAAGAGCCCACTGCGAGCCATTTTGGCTCATAGTGGGCTTTTTTTTGTCCCTGTGGCAAGGAAGGAAATGCGATGAATGAAACGCTCCAGGAGTTTGTAGACTCGCGTGGCGTGCGAATCAGTGCGGATCGCGGCAGAGGCGTGATCCGGGGAGTGAAGATCCTCGGATTGGCATCCAGGAACGGCCGCACGTACTTGCCCGACGCCTTGAGTAAGGCTGCCCGACTCTACGAGGGCGCCAAGGTCAACGTAAACCACGCCAAGGGCAACCCTCTCGGGCCGCGCGACTACCAGGACCGCATCGGCGTGATCCGCAACGTGGCGGTCCGATCGGATGACGGCCTGTTTGCAGACTTCTATTTCAATCCGAAACACGCCTTGGCCGAGCAACTGATCTGGGACGCGGAACATGCACCGGAAAACGTGGGCTTCTCCCATAACGTCCAGGCGCGAACCGCCCGGCGAGGCGGCCAGGTAACGGTCGAAGCCATCATCAAGGTGCAGAGTGTCGATTTGGTGGCCGACCCGGCCACTACGCGCGGTTTGTTCGAATCGGCCACGGAGACCACCGAAGCCGAGAACACCGAGCAGAACGACGGCATCAAGCCGGACAGCCCGACCGTGGAGGAGTTGAAGCAACGGCCTCCCGAGTTGATCGAGGCACTGCTCGAAGAACAAACGGCCGAAATCGAGAGACTGCGGGAAGAGATCGAGCGGCTGCGGATTGCCGAAGGGCTCCAGCAGAAGCGGGCGACGGTGCAACGTCTACTTGCCGAATTCAGCCTGCCCGACCCCGAAACGGCCGAAGTCTGGGCCCGGTCGGTTGTAAGCCGGCAATTCATCGAATCGTTGCTGGCGGCGCCCGACGAACAGACCATGCGAGAACTGGTCGAGGAGCGGGCGCAACTGGTCAAAGATGTAGCCGGTCACTACGCCACACAGACCAACACCGAGAGAAAACCGCTCTCGCGCGATCAAACCCCTCTCGACCGCTCCTGCCCGGTCGATGCAAGAACCTTCACGAAAACCATCACGTGAATCGGCAGGAGGAAACCTTTTAATGTGGCTTGCGGCCACAACCAAATAGGAACACGAAACATGCGCGCACGGCGCGCAGAAGTTGCAGCGGTAGACTCTAATACTCAGGAGAATACAGGATGAGTGACAAGATGCGTTGGAGATACGGCGACACGAACCCGGTAGTCGCCGCGGTCGATAGCTCGACCGAAATCGAAATCGGCGACCTGGTCTACCAGGATTCCGACGATGCCAAGCCGGCGAGTGCGCAGGCGGACCAGGGTAGCGAGACGGCCAACCAGGAGCTTCTGGCCGACAACTTCCTCGGCGTGGCCATGCAGCGGAGCCGCTCGGGCGATACCAACCCCATCCGCGTGGCGGCCACCGGCGTGTTCGAATTCGACTGTCCTTCGGGCACGTTCGAGTTGGGCGATCTGATTGGCGCGGACGAAAACGCCGGCGGCGACGGACTGTTGGATCAGCAAGTTGCCAAGGTCGCGGCAAGCCAATACGCGATCGGCCGGGTGGCCAAGCGGGTGTCGGCCGCGGCAACCAGCGTGTTGGTCGACGTCTGCTCGACCGTGATGACCGGCGGCGTTGAAGGCAGCAGCCCCAGCGGCGTGTAAGAGGTCGGTGAAGAACGTAGGGTGGGTAGCCGCCCCAGGCCCCCCCGTGGACCAAAGAAACCCACAGGCACACC
>JAUWJC010000139.1 GCA_030607895.1 Pirellulales bacterium | reverse complement strand
GAAGGGGTCGGGAGTCTTTTTCGGTCAACCCGCTTGCCATATCGAGAATCCATAGGCCGAAAAAGACTCCCGACCACCTTGCGTACACCACGTGATGCGCAACAAAAACCGGAACCGTTTTCGGGTGGATTTCAACCTGTCAACCCCACGTTTTCAACAGTCCAAAGCCAGTCCCCATTTTCGGACTCCCCTCCTTACAGTTTGAGTTCATGCTGGGCAACGGCTCACGCCGGCTTCCACGGCTTGCGATACTCGTAATCGAGCAAGTCGTTCGCCCCTTCGTTGTTGGTGATCACTTCCCGCTGGGCGTCCCACTCGAGCAGCGAATGTGTGGCCAGTGAGATGTTGGCCAGGTTGCTCATGGTGGTCGAGCGGTGGCCGGTTTCCACGTCGGCGTTGGGTTTGCCGCGCGACTTGATGCAGTCGAGGAAGTTCCGCGTGTGCAGCACGGTGGGGCTGGGTTCGGAGAACTTCCTTTTAATCGGTTCCATCCGTGGGCCGGGGTCGTCCTGTAGGCGTCCGCCGCGTTCGGGCATAACCTCCAGCCACCCCCTGTTGGCATACAATGCGCCTTTGGTACCGCGGAGCTCGACGAATGCACTTCGGGGTAACCCGCGGTGACCGCTGGCCTCGTACGTCGCGAAGGTTACCAGCCGGCCGGAGGCGAATTCAAACATCGCCTCCAAGGTGTCGGGGACCGTACGGTCGTCGTCAATTGCGTACTTGCCGCCAAGTGCACAGATTCTCGCCGGGGCCGGCTCGTCGCCGATCAGCCAGCGCATCACATCCAGGAAATGCGTCCCGTTGTCGGTGATATGCGAAGAGTACAGGTTCCACCAGCGGAACTTGTACGGGGTGATGTTGTCTTGATAGGGCCGCATCGGTCGCGGGCCGAGCCACATGTCCCAATCGAGGTCCGCCGGCGGATCGGTCGGCTTGGCCTTGCCCATGCCTTTGGGATACATGTTGCTGATACTGTACGCCCGGGCCACGGTCACCTTGCCCAGTTTGCCCGAGGCAATCAACTTGGCCGACTCGGCGTAGACCTTGGCCGAACGCCGCTGCGGGCCCACCTGCACGACTCGCTTATTTCGTCGGGCGGCCTCGACCATCCGCCGGCCTTCACGGATCGTCTTCGACAGGGGCTTCTCGCTGTAGACGTCCTTGCCGGCATCGCAGGCGGCGATCATCTGGATGGCGTGCCAGTGGTCGGGCGTGGCGACCACCACCGCGTCGATGTCCTTTCGGTCAATTAGTTTGCGGAAGTCGCCGTAGGTGGACGCCTTGCCCTTGGCCCATTTCTCGTTGGCTTGCTCCAGGGTGGTCTTCGAGACGTCGCACATGGCGACGATCTGGACATCGGCGTGCTGACCGAAGGCATCCATCAGTTGCCCCCCGCGAAGTCCGCCTCCGATAACTCCGAGCCGCACCCGGTCGTTGGCCCCCAGCACCCTGGCCGCTTGCGTGGCGGTCAGCCCCAGCGTGGCCGCGGCGGTAGCCTTGGTGAACGTGCGTCGCGTGATCTTCTCACTCATGGTTATTCTCCGGTTGGAAGGGAATTGGTAATTCGTTCGGAAGTCGATTGTCTACTGCGGGCCCAGACAAATCAACCGTCCATCCAGGGTGGAGACAAACAGGCGCCCGGCGGCGGGGGCCATGCCGTCCCACACGGGCGGTGGTAGATCGTGCTCGGCCAGCAGCTTGCCGTCCTCGGCGGCCAACACCTTCAGACCGCCCTGGGAGCCGGCCACGAAGACCTTATCGGCGGCGAGCACCATGGCGGCGACGCCCTTTCCGGGCGGTGCGTCCGAAAACACTTCGGCCGACCATTTGGCGTCTCGGGCAAGCCGCTGGCTCCGCCAAAGCTCCTTGATCTTGTGGCCCCACAAATACCAGATGTTGTGGTGCCAGGCGGTGTCGAACTGCTCGCCGCCCGCCAGGTTGAAGTCGCGGCGATACACGGTCCGCTTGTCCTCCGAGCAGCCGTACAAGACGTTGTCGCGGAAGACGACCAGCGGCCGCGGGCACGGGCTGACGTGGTGCTCCGGGGTTCGCGCCTGCATCTTCTGACGCGGCGCGTAGGACCAACATCCCTGCGGGACCATTACGCCCGAGCCGCCGGTTGTCAAATGTGCAAACCCGCGCTTCGGATCGGCAGTCATCCGGCCGTCGGCCCGATCGAACAGCCATCGCGACATGGCCACGCAGTCGCCTTCACGGTGCAAGAGGTCGAAGTTGTCGAACTCCCGGCGATGGTCGCCGTAGAAGTGCTTCTGTGGCACGGTGTTCAGCCGCCGGACCCAGCGAATCTTGCCGCTGGGCGGGTCGACGGCGAAGACCAGGATGCCCCCGTCGGCCAGCGATTGCCGTCCGGCGGCGAAGAAGGCCACGCCATCGACGACCAGCACGCTTCCCGGCACGGGCCAGGGCGATTCGAGCTGCCCGTAGGCGACGATCCGCTCGTCGAGTGGCGCGGCGCGGAGCCGCCACACCAACCGGCCGTCATCGGCGCGCAGACAGTACACCCAGCCGCTCTTGGAACCGAACAGGCACAGCCCGCGGTGGATCGTCGGCGCGGTGTCGATCCGCCCGCCGACCGTAAACCGCCAGCGGACCGCGCCGGTCCGGGCGTCCAGGGGCGACAAGCTGGTGGGCGTCGGGCCGGGCAACGTACACCAAGGGGCCGGCGATCACGGGCGGCGTCAGCGGTCCCTTCACGAACGGGTTCTGTCGCCAATCGTCGGCAATGGGTCCCGCGGGCCAGCCACCCAATTCGACCCTCCAGAGGACTTCCAGATCGGTCGGCACTTTGGCCGTCGTACTGCCGCTTCGCCAGGCGTCGTGGCGATAGCAGGGCCAGTCGGTGGGATTTTTGATTTCTGATTTTGGATTTTGGATTTGGGTGGCCGACGCCCTTTTCCAATACAAAGCGGATATCTTCAACCTTCTTGTCCGCCACGCTGCCTCCCGGCCGCGCCGGTGCCAGAGCAGCGTAGCCGCGCAACATGGGCCAACAGGTGCAGGCCTTGGGCATTACGTTGATCAATCCGCACGCCGGCATGAACCCCGCGTCCCGCCCGCAGGCACCCTTGCTGATCCGGTTCGCAGCGACCTGGCCGGTGGCCAGATCGGTCAGGTTCATCTCGCCGGCAAACATGTAGCGGAGCGTGGCCACCGGCGGGTAGCAATGGCCGGTCCCGGCGGGATACGTCTTTTTCACTTCGCCCGTCCGTCCGTCCAACGCCGTGGTCTTGCCGTCATTCAGGATCCACAGCAGATCACCGATGAACATCGCCCGGGCCTGCTTCGCGTGGGTCATGCCGGGCACGAAATCGCGGCTCCAAAGCGGCTTGCCGTCGGCGGCGCCGACAACGTGAATCACGTTGCCCGGACCGTCGTCACAAAGCGTCGAGATCTCGTAGGCCAACAGGCCCCGGTGATAGACGCTGCGGCGGATCTTTTCGATGAACGGGTAGTCGTCTTTCTGCCAGCGGAGCTTGCCGGTAGGCAAATCGAGACTGACCGCGGCGCACTTCTGGCCGCGGCGCGGCACGCCTTGGATCAGATAGACGGCCCCCTCACCGGCGACCACGTAGCGGGGTTCGGCCGCCTCGTGCTTCCAGCGGAGCCGGCCGCTCTGGGCGTCCAACGCCCGGACCGACGCCTTGTCGACCGTGATCACCGTCCCTTCAACGTGCAGCACACTGCCCGGCGTGCCCGCCTCGGGATACTCGCAGACCGTCTTGCCGGTGTCGGCGTCCAGGGCCAGCAGCTTGTTATCCGAGACGGCCAGCAGCAACTGGCCCGCCGCGATCGGCCGGGCAGTCCCCTTGGCGAGTTGGAGTTCAGAGCCGTCCCGGGCGGATGAGCCGCTCAAGGACCGCTGCCAGAGACGCAGGCCGTTGAAGCTATCGCGGGCGACCACGCCTGCGTAGAAATTCCGCCCGGCGTAGCTGACGGCGCAGTTGATTCGCTGTGGCGGGCCGGTCACCCAGCGGATGCGACGCGGCGGAGCGACCAGCGTGTCGCGGGAAACCGCGTTGCCGTCGGCCGCATGTCGGGGATGGGTCCAGAAGTCCATCCCGGCCGGCCACGGCTTGCGGCCCCTGATCCACCGGCCGCCGGCTTCCACGTCTCGCACCTCTTCCAGCCCGGCTGCTGAGAGCGAGGCTTGCGACGCCTTTTTCACTGCCGCAAAAACGACGCCGCCGGGACACAACACTCGCACCATTTCCTCCGCCGGCACGTCGACTCCCGGACGGTCTTCGATTACCAGCAGGTTGATCAGGTTCTCGCTGTACGGCAGCCCGGCAGGCGACTCCAGCCGATCTACCGAAGCCAGCCCGTAAAGACGCTGGGTACCGAGTTGCTTCCGCGCCTTGTCGACGGCCGCCGGGTCGGCATCGAGCACGTGCACCAGGAACCGGCCGTCTCGGGCTACCCTGGCGGCAAACGCCGTGCTCGGGCAACCCACCTCGACACACAAACCGCCCGGGATGCCACAGTCGTCAAGAATCTTGTCGGCCGGCTCGATTGTTCTCGGGGTCTCGGCAGAGAAACCGGCCCCGACCATGAGCAGGGCTGCCGCAACGCCTGCGACGGCATCCACTAAGCGCCGCGGGAGGCTTCGGTGGTTAGGATTACTCATGACGTTCTTCCTCGCTGTTGTGAGAGTATCGATGGGTTTGCGATTCCCGGTGCATGGGTCACGGCGTCCAGATAAATAGGGGCCAGGGGCCAGGGGCCAGGGATCAGGGGCCAGGATTTTGCTTTCAACCGACATCCTGACCCCTGGCCTCTAGTCCCTGTCCCCTGACCCCTGACCCCCTCTTAGCCTCGCCAAGGCCGTTTGCGGTTGCGGACCTTGCCCAGGCTGTTGATGGCGATCTTCACGTCGGCCTCGACCTGGAAGTCGAACATTCCGGCGATGATGAAATCGGCACCGTTGCGAAAGACATAGGGAAATGCTTTCCGCGGCGAGATGGCCCCGGCCGCCATCACTTTGAACGCCACCCAGGGCTTGTCGACCGTTTCCATGAAGGCCGCCGTCTCCTCGGGATTGTTGCACCACATGCCGTCGTTGTTTGCATTGTGGTCGGCCGGATGCGCCTTCATCCAATCATATTCTTTCCGGCCCTCTTTGGGCGTGGCCGACCAGTAGCGGTCGCTGTGGAAAGTCTTTACGTAGAAATCGGGGTTGATCTTGTTCTTCTCGCAGGCGATGGGCACTTCCAACGAGTGGCTTCCAACACCGGCGGGCGCGCCCTGGGCTTTAATCAGGTCGACCGCCTGGCCGATCACGTCGATTTTGCCACCGTTCATCATGTGTCTGTCGGTCGCCCCGCCGTGCGTAAACAACAACTCGACACCCTTGTCGATCAAACGTTTGATCGCATCATTCATCGCGGTCTTATCCGCCAGCCGCCCGGGGTTGGCCATGATTTGGAACTTCGTGGCGCGATGCTGATTGTACTTGAATACCGGATCATGGGCGGTACTGCCGGCCTGGATAGTATTGATGCCGCAGGCTTGAGCAAGTTCCAGGGTCTCGAAGATTTTCGCTTCGGTGTTGTATGCCTTGAACAACTTGGATACGTACATCAGGTCGCGGCTGTGCGCAAAGCCGCCGATCAGGTTGCCGCCCATCAGCAGCCGGCTGATGGACACGTTGCCGATCTTACCGCACGGCAGGCTGCCGGGTGGGATGTCGGTCTTGGGCTTCGCACTCCGAGCAGTCCCGTCTTGCATGGCGGCCAGGAGGGAATTCTCCTCGATGCTGCTGTATGCGGCACCCATTCCAGCCGCTCCCAACACGCCCCGAGCCAGGAAACAACGACGGTCGGTTCTGTCTGTCATTGCCGGTTACCTTTCCATTTGACGTTGAGATTGTGAAGTTATCCAAACCTCGTTCCCAAGCTCCAGCTTGGGGACGTCCCAGGTAGGTTCCCAAGCAGGAGCTTGGGAACCAGTTGTGTGTCCCCTAAATCGCCTCCGTCCGGACACACTCCGGGCAGCGAATGATCCCTGATTGTACTCCAAGCAACGTGAAAGTCAACTTGCCGTTGTCCATCTTCCACATTGGCATGATCTCCTCAGTCGCAACCCCCCGGGTATTCCGGGGACACAATACTGATTTCTCTTGACGCCTTTCGGGTTGTCGGCATAATGAATGAACATTAGTATTGTGTCCCTGAATATCCCCCGTGGGCACCATATGGCGGGCGATATGCTGAAGCATAACCTACCGGCTGAAACAAACGGGCGCTCGTTGGGCCTTCCGGCGCGTCAATCGCATGGGCGTCTTGTGCTGCCCTGCCGGAGAGCGATCAGTTGGAAAAGCTACTGGACCGCGAACTGATCCCCCAGATTACCGGCCGCTGCGGGAAATTTTTTTGAATCAGAGAAACCTCGTAACTTGTTACGGCCAAACAACTTGTCTACCCCCCCCGAGAGTGGTTTTGCCGAAATCCGCGCAGAATTCGCTGGACGGCCGGTTTTGCGTTGATATACTCGAACGAAGTTGCGGGTGCGACAATCCGTTACTGCACCCGAAGCTGCTTTACATTTCACGCGAAAAATCAGGGGATTCATCCGATGAAGGTGGTTTGGAGCACGGGCATGTTGCGGTGTGGCACTTGGGCGGTGATCGGAGTTCTCAGCGCGGTGATAGCCCGTGCCGAAAGCCCGACTGTTGTGAAGGAAGTAAAGCCACCCCGGGTTGTTGACGTCGGCGAGCAGGTCCGCGCGCTGGTGGAAGGCGACTGGATCGACTGTGACCGGCTGTTCGTGGCCGGAAAGGATCGGGCCGCCGATCCACAGAAGAACATCCCGTTGGGCAAGCCGGCGGGAAGCGGCGGCTTCTCGCTGGCCCACACTCGGGATGTCATCCGGCGGGGCAACAGGCTGGCGGCCCGGCTTCAACGAAAGGCAGATCCCAAGCGACTGGGTCCGCTGGTCGCCAAGCTCAAGAAGATCGACGCCCGTCTGGCCGAACTCGAAAAGGCCGGCGACGTACCCAAGGAAGTCCGGCGGGAAATCCATTTCGACGCGCGATGGTTGGTCCGCAAGATCGCCTTTTGCAATCCCCTGTTGGATTTCGACAAGCTGCTGTTCATCAAGCGGCATCGCGGCAGCCTGCCTCACATGTGCGACCAGTACTACGGTTTCACGGCCGTGCCGGGCGGAGGCCTGTTTGTGCTGGCGGATCCTTTCGGAGAGCATCCCAAGTTGACCAATTTGCTGGAGAACTCCCCGGTAGAGAACGGACGCTTGAAGGGCCGGAAGCTGCTTCCCGGTTCCTTCCTCTCGCCGGAACTCTCCTATGACGGCAAGACGATCCTGTTTGCCTACAGCGAGAACAGCCAGGCCATGCAATCCTGGGACGAGGTGTGGCCTCCGTCGAAAAGCAGCAGGAAGTGGACGACGACCAACTGTTATCACGTCTTCAAGGTCGGCGCCGACGGCAGCAGACTCGTGCAGTTGACCGACGGCCCCTGGGACGACTTCGATCCCTGCTTCCTGCCAGGCGGCCGGATCGTGTTCATCTCGGAGCGCCGCGGTGGGTATATCCGCTGCGGCATCCGGTCGTGCAGGAGCTTCAACTTGTGCTCCATGGAACCCGACGGAAGCGACATCTTTCCCATAAGCTACTTCGACACCAGCGAATGGCATCCCAGCGTGAACAACGACGGCATGATCGTCTTCACCCGCTGGGATTATATCGATCGCTACACGCAAATTGCCCACCATCTGTGGACCTGCTATCCCGACGGTCGGGATTCACGCGCCCCGCACGGCAATTATCCGGTGCGGTGTGGTGACCGGCCGTGGACGGAGTTGAGCATTCGGGCGATTCCCGGCTCGCACAGGTACGTTGCCACGGCGGCCCCGCACCACGGCCATGCCTTCGGATCGTTGGTGCTGATCGATTTGCGGATCCGCGACGACAACGCCAATTCCCAGATCACGCGGCTGACGCCCGAGGTCCCTTTCCCGGAAGCCGAAGGGCCGATCCGCCAACACGAGGTGTACGGCACGCCCTGGCCGCTGAGCGAGGATGATTACTTGTGCGCGTATGATCCGCAGGCGGAGAGCCACGGGCTATACTGGATCGATCGCGACGGCAACAAGGAGTTGATCTACCGCGACGGGTCGATCATCTGTCTCAGCCCGATCCCGCTTCGTCCGCGACCCACACCGCCGGTACTTCCCGAGAAGACAACGCAGTCAGTTGCCGCGAAGAGGGCTGCCGGTGGAGATCGGCCGGCGACCGTCGCGGTGATGAACGTCTACGACAGCGATTTCCAGTGGCCGAAAGGGACCCGGATCACGCACTTGCGGGTGTTGCAGATACTGCCGAAGTCGGTTCCCTCGCGGAACACGCCGCGGATCGGCGTGGCCGAGCAGACCAACGCCCGGGCCGTGTTGGGCACCGTGCCGGTGGAAAGCGACGGCAGCGCCTATTTCAAGGCCCCGGCAGGCAAGTTGATCTACTTCCAGGCACTCGACTCCCAGGGCATGGCCGTGCAGTCGATGCGCACTGCTACGTATCTCCATCCGGGCGAGCGGTTGACGTGTCAGGGCTGCCACGAGGACAAGCACCGCCCGCCGAGCAAGCCTACGAGCCTTCCTTTGGCCCTGCGGCGTCAACCCTCGAAGCTCACACCCGACGTGGAAGGCTCCAACCCGTTCAGCTACGTGCGCCTGGTGCAGCCGGTGTTGGATCGCAATTGCGTGGGCTGTCATCGGGAAAAGAAGGCACTCGATCTGAGCGGGGCGATCCAGTATCGCCCCTGCCCGCGGGACAAGCACAAAAAATGCTGCTACACCCGGTCGTACAACAACCTGGCCGAGAAATACGGTTTCTACTTCCACGCGCACAGCAGTTGGCTGTTCGGATCATCGCCCACAAGCGGCCCCAGCCGGACT
>JAUWJC010000192.1 GCA_030607895.1 Pirellulales bacterium | reverse complement strand
GTACGACGGCCGCGTGCGCAATCGCGCGGCCGAGATCGCCCGGCAACTCGGTTGGCCGAAATGGGCCGTGAGCCGTGCCGCGGTCAAGCTCGGGCTGGCCGCGCACGATCGCAAAGCATGGACGCCGGACGATGTCGAGTTCATTCAGCAATGGGCCGGTCTGCGAACCGCAAGATGGATCGCCAAACGGACCGGCCGGTCGGCAAACGGCATCGGTTTGAAAATAAACCGGCTCAACATGAGCAGCCGCGTAACCAACGGATATTCAGCGCGGGAGGTCGGCAAGTGTTTCGGCATCGACTCGCACGCCGTGGGCGCTTGGGTGAAACGAGGTTGGCTGCAACCGGCGGAACACCTCGACGGTCGGGACGGCGAGGATTGGTTTAGATTCTCGGACAACACGTTGCGGAAGTTCGTCCGCAACCATCCGCTGGAGTTTCGCTTGGACAAGGTCGATCAGGTCTGGTTTCTCGGACTGATTTTGGGCCTGCCCCAGTTGGACGAGGAGGGCGAGTGATGCTTGTGCCGAATGAGTGTTGCGACATTGGAACTTACCAATGCCAAGTGCCCATGCCGATCAGAGGGCGACGGCAGGACATCGATTTGTGCATTGCCGATATTGTCGCGGCGCTGAATGCGGCCAACATTGAGACAGAGTTCTCCTGTTGTGGTCACGGCGTGTTCATTGGTTCTGTGTCGTTAGCCGACGGGCGGCGAATTGAGATATACCCGGACTCTGAAACGTGGGAAGCGCACAGGAAAAAACACCCATTTCCGAAGGCGTGTCTGAAACAAGTACAGCCTAACCTGAACAATGATAACTAAAAAACCGAAGGCCGGGCGGGGCCGGAAATCGAACTCGACCCTGACGCTCGATCCGTGGCGGATAAAGCCGTTCGCCGATCAGCCGCGAAAACGGTTCCGGGGAATCAAGCAACTGGCCGGGTCGATCCAATTGGTCGGCCAGGTTACCCCGATCATCGTTACGCCGATCGAGGAGAACGATTTTGACGCGGAACTGATCGACGGCGAGCGGCGGCTGCAAGCCTGCCGGTCCGCCAAGATGCAGGTTACGGCCATCGTCCAGGGGAAAGTGTCCGCGGCCGATCGGTTCGCGCTGTCGATCGCCGCGAACTTCTGCCGCCAGGACCACGACTGTATCGAAATCGCCGAGTCCGTCCGCCGGCTGAAATCGCAGGGCAAGACGGGCGAGCAGATCGCCGGGATTTTCGGCAAAACGAACAGTTGGGTCTCGCAACACCATTCGCTGCTGGGGCTGCACCCCGACGTGCAGACGATGCTCAAACGGGCCGGCGACGAACAGCGGGAGAGCAAGGCGCGGCGACGTGCCCGCGGGCGGATGACGATGTCGGTCGCGTTGCTGCTGGTCCCGCTGGACCAGGCCACGCAGGTCAAGGCGGCGAAACACATCGCCACGCAAAAACTGTCGATGGCGGCGGCGAGGAATTACGTTTGGAAACTGGGGATAAAGAAGGGCCGGCCGGTGGGTAAAAAGACCTCGCCTCGGCAGAAGTTCAACACGTTTTGGAGCGTGACGGACACCTACCGAAACTCCGTCGAGCGGTACGCGGTGCTCTCATACCAGGCCTGGCAACAGATCGTGGCGACGGCCAAGGTCCGCGAGACCCGGGCGCTGGCGGGGCAACTGCGGAGTCTGTGCGACGATCTGGGCGGGATAGCGGATTCGTTGGAAAAGGCGGGCGGAAAATGAACCGGAACGTCAGAAATGGGAAAGGTTCAAGGTCCAAGGTCAAAGGTTCAAGGTCAAAGGTTCAAGGTTCAAGGCCCAAGTGTTTGAAATTGGACCTTGAACCTTTGACCTTGAACCTTTCCCCGGATCGGGCGTGGGCGGCTTTTTGGCGGGAGCCGGGACGCCAGGAGCCGCGAAATCGGCTGATCGAGATTTATTATCCGCTGGTGAAACTGCACGCCAGGCAGGTGGCGGCCCGCCTTCGGCACCTGGTCGAGTTCGACGATCTTGCCTCCGCCGGCGTATTCGGACTGATCGACGCGATCGAGGCGTTCGACCCGGTGCGAAAGGTCAAATTTGAAACGTTCTCGGCTCTGCGAATTCGCGGGGCGATGCTGGACGAAATCCGCCGAACCGACTGGATATCGCGCGGCATACGCGCGAAGGCGAAACGATTCCACGCGGCCGTCGAGCGGCTCACGCAACAGTTTGGGCGGACGCCGACCGAAGCCGAAGCGGGCGACGAATTGGGCCTCGACCCGGCCGAACTGACCGAGTTCGCCCGGGCGGCGTATGCCGCCGCCTTGGTGAGCCTCGACAGCCCGATCATCGACAAACAAGGCAAGCCGACTTCATTGCGAGACATTCTGGTGATGAAAAACTCGGACGTCGCGATCGTCGCGCGAAGGCGCGACTGGATGCGGTTGGTGGACGAGGAACTCGACCGCCGCGAGCAACGGTTGATTTGGCTCTACTACTACAAAAACTGGCCGATGGCTCGGATCGCGGCCGTGTTCGGCGTGGTGGAGACCCGGATTTGCCAGATGCACGAAAAAATCATTTTCCGGCTGCGGAGCCGGCTGGCGGGAACGGAAAAGAAATTGGAGTAAGCGGGACACTAAGGTTCAAGGTCAAAGGTTCAAGGTTCAAAAAACTGACCACTGGCCACTAACCACTAATCTCAGGAGGTAATCATGGCGGGCGCGACGAAGGCAGAGAAGAAAGTTTTGCATGAGGTGGTGAACGCGAGGAGGGTATGCCGGAATCCGGGCTGCCCCGATCCAATCGGCCAGGCCCTCGCCGGCGACACGAAACCGCTGGTGGAATCCCTGCGGAGCAAGACGAAAAAGAAGAAGGGACGAGGGACGAGGGACGAGGGACGAGGGAATGGCGGCACTGGCAAAGCCAGTGGCACGCGGCGGAAGAAGGGACGAGGGGAGAGGGGAGAGGGGAGAGGGAAGGCGGAGGGGAACGGCCCAGCGGTCCACAAGCGGCAATGGGATCTCAATTGGCCCGTCGAGCAGATCGATCGGAGTCCCTTTCAACCGCGGCAAGATTTCCCGGCCGCGGAACTACGGGCCTTTGCCGACGAAATCGGACGCGACGGCCTGTTGCATCCGTTGAGCGTCCGTCCGGGCGGCAGTTTTTCGCTCTTGGGCGGCGACCCGTTGAAATGTCGGCGCTACGAACTGGTGGACGGCGAGCGGCGGCTGCGGGCTATCCGGCTCCTGGGCTGGACCCAGGTTCCGGTTCGGATGGCCGTCTACACCGATGCGGAGGCGCGGGCGTTGATTCTCGCGTCGGCGTTGCAGCGGAAGGAGCTGAACGCGATCGAGGAGGCCGCGGCGTTCCGCGCCGCGATCGACGCCGGCGACGCGCCCGGGCCGACCGAACTGGCTCGGCAACTGGGGCTTTCGCAAGGCCACGTCTCCAACCGGCTGCGGCTGCTGGAGCTGCCGGAGAAGGTTCGGGCCAAGGTTATTTCGCGCGAAATATCGGCCACCAACGCCCGGGCGTTGGTGCCGCTGAAAGAGGCCCAGCCCGTGTTGGACGCGGTGTTGCAGGAGGTTGGAGACGTCGAGGGGCAGGAAATGGGCGCCGTGGCGTTTTTAGACGCGATCAACGACGCCATCAACAACACGTGCCAGCGGATCGAGACCAGCCCGACCCGCGATTACAAACACCAATGCAACATTCCGCCGTTGAAGTTTACCGACGAACAGCGGAGCGCGCTGGGGATCATCGAGCATACGCCGCCCTGGCGCGGGTCGAAGCCGCAGCAGTACGCGACCAACACCGACTTGTACGAGAAACTCCACGCCGAACACGTGAAGGCGGTGATCGAACGGGCGGAGAAGCGGGCCGGGAAAGAGGGGGGAGGGGAGAGGGGAGAGGGGAGAGAGAAAAACGGCAAGCCGCTTTCGGCGGCCGGGAAGAAACGCTGGGATCGGGAGGAGGCTGAGCGGGACAAGGAACGGGCGGAAAAACGGGCGCGGGGAGTTTGGGCCGTGGCCATCGACCGGCGGCGGCGGCTGGTGGCCGAGGCTTGTCGGGAGCGCCAGGTAAGCCCGGAGGATACGTTGCGTCTGCTGCTCTATTTCTCCGCCGCCCGCACTCGCTCGAACGAACGGGCGGGCGAGTCGCACTGCCACGCGACGGCAAAACGGGACGGCCGCGAGGAAATCTTGGGCAAACAATTGAAGGCCCGCTATCGGGGCGACGCATACGACCTGCCGGCCGCGATCCGCGGCCTCGAAGACCGCGACGTTTGCGAGCGGGCGCTAGATTTTGTTGCCGAGATGTTTTGCCGCGGCGACGATTTCTCCGGCCAGGTGATACCCGACGAGGACGTGCAGGCCATCGCCAACCAGTTGGCGATCGACCTGGCGGCGGCTTGGAAAAAGGACGCGCTGGGGCCGTTGACCGAGCGGTGGCTGAACCTGCGGAGCAAGGAAGCGATCGGGGAGTTGGCCAAAGGCTGGGGGCTGAAAATCGGAGGAGGGAAGGCGGAAATGGTCGCGGCACTGGCCAAGAAGGCCAACCGGCAGAAGCCGCCGGCGGAATTGGTGAAACCGAAGAGGCCGAGGAATTAGTGGATAGTGGTTAGTGGGTAGTGGGTAGAACGATTTACCGCGGAGGACGCGGAGAAAACGGAGAAAAAATGACGGCGGAGACAACTGCGGAAAAAATGATGGCAATTCCAGAGCCGAGGGCGGAGCGTTATGCCCCGCTGCTGCACGCGAAATGGGAGCCTGGATCTGGCGAAGACCATATCCGAGGGTATTGGGCTGAGGACGGAACCAGATACAAAATAGTTCTGCCTTGCCGGTTGCGCGATTTGCTCATTGAGTTACAAAACGGCCTCTGTGAACGATACGCGGAATTGGACGACGCCAGGCGCCGGCTTGCCGACGCAGAGAGGACGTTGGGAGAATTACTGAAATGAAATCGATTGACGTTCATCCCGAAACCGTCGCGGCCGTCCGGTTGCCGATTGCGATCGACGCGCTCAACAGTCTGCACCAAACGCTGGAAAAACTGCGGCCCGGCCGTACGCTTTACATGCGGCAGTCGGGCGAGTGGCTCCTCTTCGAGGAAAGGCCGTCGGGAAAAGGTTCAAGGTCAAAGGTTCAAGGTTCAAGGGAAGAAGGCGATGAGTATTAAAACCCCGATAGAATGGTGCGATTCAACGGTAAACCCCGCGCCGTGCTGCACGGGCTGTGAAGAACTCTACCCCGATCACTGCTACGCGGCGGCGATGTCGAGGCGGTTTGCCGGCAAAAATCCCGGCTACCCAAAATCGTTTACTACGCCGACGCTGTTTTCTGACCGAATCGCAAAGGCGGCGCGATGGTCGGACCTGACCGGCAAAAAGCGGCCGGACAAACCGTGGCTGGACGGTCGGCCGCGAGTGATATTCCTCAACGATATGGGCGATCCATTCGCGCCGTTTAAGCGGAAGGCGTGGGAACCGGCGACACATTGGCTACACGACGAGCTCCCGTTCATTGAACATTCGCCGCATATCTGGATGCTGCTGACAAAATGGCCGGATCGGTTTGCGGCGTTTGCAAAAGCAGCCGTCCCCCTGCCCCATAACCTCTGGGGCGGCACGTCGGTCACGTCGCCGGACAACGAATGGCGGATCGGGGAGCTTTTGCGGATCGACCTTGCCGTCCGGTTCCTTTCGCTCGAGCCGTTGCTGGGGGCGGTGGACATCGGTATGAGTACAGCAACCTGCGAGTGCTGCGAGCGGTGGCCGAGTAGATGGGTGCGGCTGGAAGGTGCCGTCAGGTCGGATGTGCCGCACTCCCCGATGGTGGCTAAACGCGGAATCTACAGGGCTTCATCAAATAAGCATGGTGCATTATCGGTTTCGACTCCATCAGGACTACTCGGAATTAAGCCTGGCGAATTTGATTGTTTGCCAAAAATCGACGGCGTTTTTGTCGGCGGAGAAAGCGGCCCCGGCGCGCGGCCGTGCAAGATCGAGGACGTTCGGACGGTGGTGGGGCAGTGCCGAGCGGCCGAGACGCGCTGCTTCGTCAAGCAACTCGGGGCGTATCCGCTGCTGACGGGGATGTGCGACGACAACAGCATGAAACTCGACGGTCATCTGCGCGTTTCGCCGGAACCGGAAATGGGCGGTTTCCGAGTGCATTTCAACGATCCGAAAGGCGGCGACCCGGCCGAATGGCCCGAGGATCTCAGGATTCGGGAGTTTCCCCAATCCCTAATCCCGAGTCCCGAATCCCGAATCCCTCGTAACTTGGTGGACGCATGAAAATCATCCACTTCAATTGCTCGTGCGGAATGAAGTTGGTGGCCGCTGTTCGCGGTCCCGGTCCATTTCGCGGCGCGAAGATCGCTTTCTACCTAGCGGAAAATCGACGGACTCCGATTTTTGTCTGTCCAAATTGCGACCGAGATTTTTCGCAAGTCACGGTGGATGAGTTTTTGGAAAACGTTTGGAAGTGACTCCGCGGGAAGGTTCAAGGCCAAAGGTTCAAGGTTCAAATTTCCGACCTTTGACCTTGAACCTTTGACCTTGAACCTTTCCCACTTTGGCCTTGAACCTTTACCACAGTGCTAGCACCGGCCTATTTTGCGGTTTTTCCGGCATGGATCATTGGTATACTGGTGTTTTGCGAGTCATAGCGCTCGCCACCGGTCGGCAACTTCGGTGCGCGCCCTCCCCGATGCCGGCCGGTGTTTTTTATTATAGGGATTCGGGATTGGGGATTCGGGGCTGGGGACTCGGGGTTCGGGGCTGGGGATTGAAAACCCGAACCCCGAGTCCCGAACCCCCAGCCTCGTACTTTTTCGCTAGAAATTGGCCGCCCGATCGGATAGACTGCGCGGCGGATGGGCAGCGCACCGTGGTTGGACGAGTTGGTTCCGCGAGCGTTGCCGCTTCTACTTTGCACAAGCGGCGGCAGTCCGCTCCGGGCCTCTCTCCTGACCCGGAGCACCGGAATTGATCGATCCACAAACCGTCGCAAGAGTCAAGCAGCTATTGGTTGCCGGCGAGTTGAGCCAGCGGGGCATCGCCCGTCTTACCGGCATCAGCCGCGGCACGGTTGGGAATATCTTCTCAGGCAAGCGCCGCGATTACCCGCCAAAAGACGATTTATCTTCCAGCGACGTGGACCAATCAAAACCGGCAGAACGATGTGCAGCGTGCGGAGGCAAGGTCTACATGCCCTGCCGGCTGTGTCGCGCGCGGAAGGCGATGGCAAAGGGCCGGCGGCAGTTCGCCCGGTCAGAAGACCCGGATGAGACGGATAATTCCCACCAACTGCGAGGCTCGGAACGTGAGCGTTACGAAGAAATCCACCGGCAAAAAGAAGCGACCGGCGAAGACCAGTCGGACGACTGGCAAGAGCCTCGCGAAAACGAAGACGACGCCGAAGCCCTCGACGAGCTCGAAGCGGCCTGAGCGGGCGGGGGTCAAAGGTTCAAGGTCCAAGGTTCAAGGTCCAAGGTTCAAGGTTCAAGGT